>JANQFT010000501.1 GCA_028277685.1 Phycisphaeraceae bacterium | reverse complement strand
TCTTCGTGCGGTTGTGTCGACCCCTACCTCACGGACGCGGCGCGTGGAGGACAGTGGGTGCAAACTCACCCACTACCGTACTTCCTGATCCGCCTTCGCCAACGCTACGGCGGACTGACGCTTCCCACTTCCGACTTTCCCCGATACCCTATGCCCCATGGAAGCAGGCATTGTTGGATTAACGCAAACCGGCAAGACGGCGTTGTTTAACGCGCTGACCGCTGCCGGTGCCACCGAAGCAAACTACACCAAGCCCAACGTCGGCATCGCCAATGTGCCCGACGCCCGGCTGACCCAGATCAACCAGTGCATGGAAACGGAGAAGATCGTTCCCGCGACCATCCGCGTGGTGGATATCGCCGGCCTCGCGCCCGGCGGTGAAGGGGCGGGCAACCGCATGCTGGCAGAGATTCGCAACGTCGATGCCATCGTCCACGTCGTCCGCTGCTTCGAAGGCACCGGCGAAAAGGTTGATCCGGTCGGCGATATCGAAACCGTCGACCTGGAACTGATGGCGGCCGACCAGAAGGTCGTCGTCAACGCGCTCGATAAGGCCCGCAAGCAGGCTCGCACCGGGGAAAAGTCCGCCAAGGCCCGCGTCGAAGCGCTCGAGCATTGCGAGCAGGTGCTGGAAGAACTCAAGCCCTGTCGTGCCGCCGACTTCACCGAAGAGCAGCAACGGGAACTGAAGAGCCTTGGCCTGATCACCGCCAAGCCGGTGCTGTATGTGGCGAACGTGGGTGAAGACGATGTGGCGACCGAATCGGATCACGCCAAACAGGTCCGCGAACATGCCGAAGCCAATGATGGCCAGTTCGTCGCGGTGTGCGCCAGCCTGGAAGCGGAACTGAGTGAGCTCGATGATGCGGACAAACTGGAGATGCTCGAGTCGCTCGGCCTCACTGAACCCGCCCTGCCAAAAGTGGCCCAGGCCATTTACGACCTGCTTGGGCTTCAGAGCTTCTACACCGCAGGCCCCAAGGAGATTCGTGCCTGGACCGTGCTTAAAGGGGCGAACATCCGCGAAGCGGCCGGCGCCATCCACAGCGACATCGAACGAGGCTTCATCCGGGCGGAAGTCTACCAGGTGGATGATCTGATCGAACTGAAGAACGAGGCAGCCATCAAATCAGCCGGTAAACTCCGCATGGAAGGCAAGGAATACCTCGTCACTGACGGCGATGTGTGCCACATGCTGTTCAACGTCTGAGGCTTGCGGCTTGCGCGATCAGTTAGCCGCGACCTGACAGGTCGCGGGGCCGTGACTTCCGGCAATCATGGACCGCTGGCTAACCTCACATACAAGACGCAGTCCAGGCCCTTCCCTCCCTATAACCCGATACGCTATGCCCTTGCACCAACTATGTTTGCGCACACAGTGTGGGAATCCAGGTCAGACAGGGCGTATCTACCCGGATGCGTCGTATCGCAACTAGAGCCCGAATTCCTTCCACCGTCGATCAACCTGCGCTTTGATTTCATCGCTCATCGTTAAACGCTCGGGGTACTCGCGTACGGCGTGGCCGGCGACGCTTTCGCCGGGGATTTTTCGTGTCGCGTCGAAGCCGATTTTGGTGCCGGCACCAAGCTCGGGAGCGGCGTGGTCGAGGATGTCGAGGGGGCCGGCGACGGTTTCGATGTCGCGGCCGGGGTCGCAGTGGGCGCAGAGATGGAAGAGTACTTCCTCGTGATCGTGGACGCTCACTTCATCATCCACCACCACAATCATTTTGGTCCACGCCATTTGGCCGGCGCCCCAGATCGCGTGCATGATGCGGCGGGCCTGGAGGGGGTATTCCTTTTTGATCTTCACGAACACGCAGTTGTGGAACGCGCCGAACATGGGCAGGTCGTAGTCAATGATGTCCGGGATGATCGTTTTCAGCAACGGGAGAAACAAGCGTTCGGTCGCCTTACCGAGGTAGTAATCTTCCTGCGGGGGAAGGCCGACAATGGTGGCGGGGTAGATGGGATTCTCACGATGGGTGATCGCGGTGACGGTGAAGACGGGGTAGATGTCGGGCAGGGAGTAGAAGCCGGTATGATCACCAAATGGTCCTTCAAGCGCGGCTTCGCCGCCAAGTTCGAATTTCGAATTTCGAATTTCGAATTTGCCGACCCCCGGCGGCGGTGCTTCCGTTGAAACGTACCCCTCGATCACGATTTCCGCGTTCGCCGGCACGTGCATGTCGATGGTTTTGCAGGGGACGAGTTCGATGGCTTTGTGGTTGAGGAAGCCGGCGAAAAGGAGTTCGCTGATGCCGGGAGGAAGCGGCGCGGTGGCGGCGTAAGGGAGAACGGATTCACCACCGAGCGCGATGGCCAACGGCATCCCCCGAAAGTTTTCCCCCGCATCTTTGCTGTGTTTTTTCCAGGCTCGCCAATGTCGTGCGCCGTCGTGGTGCATGTGCCAGTGCATGGCGGTGTGGTTTTTGTCAATCACCTGGGCGCGGTACATGCCGATGTTGCGGCTGGTGCGTGGGCCTTCCTTCCCCGCATCATCGGGGTGAATCGTGTACATCTGCCCCAGCGTGATATACCGCCCTCCCCCGGAAACTGTTCCTGCCTGTTCGGGAGATTGGGGCCACCCAACCTTCCGGGGGTCGCCATCGTGCGGCCAGCACTTGATGATGGGCAGGTCGAACAGATTGATTTCATCGCCAGTTTTCACGACCTGCTGACACGCACCCGATCGCACCACCTTCGGAGACACAGCGGCGATCTTCGCAAACTCCAGCCCCTTCTTCATCTTCTCCATCAACCCCACCGGTGGCTCAGGCTTAGCGATCTGTTCGATCTTCGCGGCAAGGGATTCGAAGCCCCCTTCTTCGCAGTCGAGTGCCATCTCCATGCGACGGTAGCTGCCGAATGCGTTCATCAGCAGCGGCATGGAAGCGCCTTCCACGTTCTCGAAAAGTATCGCCTTACCGCCGAGTTGATGATGCTTCGGATCGAACTTTTCGGCGTGCGACGACAATCGTGCCGCAGGCGACTTGCTCACCCGGTCGACAATTTCCGTGCATTCAAGCAACGGCGATACGGGCGCGGTGATGCGATGCAGTTCACCGGTGGCTTCGAGGGCTTCGACATACGCTTGCAGAGATGCATAGGGCATGTGATAAGCGTATGGCGTGTGGCGTGCGGCGTCTAGGGGAAGAAAAGTTTCAACCACCAAGGCACCAAGAACACCAAGGGAATCAGAGCAGGCAATTCATGTCTTCCTTGGTGACCTTGGTGCCTTGGTGGTTCAATCGATCAACCGTCGATCCACGCCTGCCCATCGCGGTGCCAGTCGGTCAGTTCATCGGCGGAGAACCACAGTGCCAGCTCGCGTTCGGCGGATTCGGGGGAGTCGCTGCCGTGGACGAGGTTGGTGGAGTTGTTCATGCCGAAGTCGCCGCGGATGGTGCCGGGGGCGGCTTGTGCGCCGTTGGTCGGGCCGATGAGGGTACGGCAGATATCGACCGCGTTGTTGCCGCGGATGGCAAGCACCATCACCGGGCTGGACGTGATGAACTGCAGCAGGCTGGGGAAGAAGGGTTTGCCTTCGTGTTCACCGTAGTGTTTCGTCGCCAGTTCTTCGGTGACCTTGATGAACTTGGCGCCGACGACCTGGAGGCCTTTGCGTTCGAAACGGGTGATGCATTCACCCATATTGCCGCGTTGGACGCAGTCGGGCTTGAGGATGATGAGTGTGGTTTGCATGGGGGTCTCGTTGGGAACCGGGAACGGGGAACCGGGAACCGAAATTCTAACCGCAGAGGCGCAGAGAGGCAGAGAAATCAATTCAATGGCTTCTTCTCTGCGTCTCTGCGCCTCTGCGGTGAATCCGTATTCTTTCCTACTGACTTTTTACCGCATTGCTCTGGCGGGGCGGGTGGTGGTGACGTTGATTTGCGGGGTCTTGCCGGCGGCGAGGGCGTCGAGGATTTGCCGCACGGTACGACCGATGCCAGCGGGGTCGATGCCGGCTTCAGCCAATTGACCACCGCGTGAATTCTGGTGGATGAACCGATCAGGCAGGCCGATGCAGTGGATGTTCTTGGTTTCCAGTTGATCAGCGTTGGCGGCCTCAATCACCGCGGCACCGAAACCACCGATGGTCGAATGATCTTCCACGGTGAGAATGGGCTTGCCGGTGGCGATGAGTTCACGCAACAGTTCGATGTCGATGGGCTTGGCGAATCGGCCGTCGATCACGCTGACGCTGTAGCCCTGCTGATGCAGATCATCACGGGCTTCTAGGGCATGGTTGACCGGGTAGCCATAGGCAAGGATGTGCAGGTCATCGCCATCGGCCAGCTTGTTGGCTTTGCCGAGTTCGAACGGCGGGGTGTTTTCCTGTACGGGGTTGGGCACACTGTCGCGCGGGTAGCGAACGGCGGACGGGCCTGCGTCGTAACTTTGCATGAACTTCAGCGCGGCAGCGAGGGTGGGTTCATCGATGGCCGCGGTCAACACCATGCCCGGCAGGCCGCGGAGAAAAGCGATATCGAGGAAACCGTGGTGTACCGCCCCATCGCCCCCGACGAGGCCCGCCCGATCCATGCACAGTCGCACGGGCAAACCTTGCAGGGCCACTTCCTGGAACACCTGGTCGAACGCACGCTGCATGAACGTGGAGTAGATGGTGACGAACGGTTTCAGACCACTTTTGGCCATGCCGGCACACATCGCGGCGGCGTGCGATTCAGCAATGCCCACATCGAGAATGCGATCGGGATACTTCTCGCTGAGTTTGGCCAGGCCAGTGCCATCGGGCATGCCAGCGGTGGTGGCAATGATGGATTCATCTTCGGCCATCAGGTCGCCCAGTGAATCGGCGTAAGCTGAGGTGAACGAGCGACCACCGGACTGCACTTCCGCCTTGCAGCCGTTCACCACGAACGGTTTTGGTGAGTGGAACGTGGTCGGGTCATCGGTTGAGAACTCGAAGCCTTTACCCTTGACCGTTTTCGCATGCAGAAGGACGGGGTGATCGATGTCCTTCACTTCGTTGAACATGTCGAGGAGGGTGGGCAGGTCGTGGCCATCGATGGGGCCGACACACAGCAGGCCAAAGCGGTCGAACAGGTGCTCGTGGGCGATGGCGGCTTTGGTCATTTCACCAAGACGGTGATACGCCTCTTCCACGGTGGCCTCAAGCGTGGCGGCCCCGGGAAGACGTTTCAGCAGATCACGTGCGCGGTCTTTGAATTCCTGGTACAGCGGGTTCAGGCGGACCTTATCGAAGTAGTTGGCCAAGGCGCCTTGTGGATCGCCGATGGACATGCCGTTGTCGTTGAGGACGATGAGCATCTGCCGTTTGAGCGTGCCAGCACTGTTGATACCTTCGAGGGCAAGGCCGTTCACGATGCTGCTGTCACCCACAAGGGCCACGGTTTTACGTTGTTCCTGCCCGGTGAGTTGATCGCCCCGCGCTATGCCCACGGCGGTGCTGATGGCAGTGCCGGCGTGGCCGACGCTGAACAGGTCGTAATCGCTTTCACGCGGTTCGGGGAAGCCGGCCATCCCACCGGACTGCCGCAGTTTGGGCAGCAGGTCGAATCGACCAGTCAGCAGTTTATGCGGGTAGCACTGGTGCCCCACATCAAACAACAGTCGATCTTCCGCGAAGTCGAACACGTAGTGGATGGCAATGGTGAGTTCGACCACGCCCAGGTTCGGTGCGAGGTGGCCGCCGGACTTGGCGACCTGTTCGCAGATGGCCTGCCGCATTTCCTCGGCCAGTTTCTCAAGCTGCTCAAGGGGCAGTTTTTTCAGGTCAGCCGGTCCGTGGAGGGATTGCAGTAGCGGATATGACGGCATGGCGGTGTGTCCTTCTGGTGGAAATACGGGCATCCTTGCCCAGAGGTTCAGCGGCCGGCGGTGTGATGCATCCATCGCGCAGCCCGCCCCTTCGCGGCACGGGGGGAACAAGATGCAAAGGCCGATTGAACCAACGGCGTGTTTCCTATGTGAAAACGGCTCGAATTCAGTTGGGATATCTTAGCGGATTCATACCCCGGAAGCACGAAAAAGTACAGATGGGTTTAGGCATCAAGGCATCGAGCCAACAAGCTATCAAGGAGCAATCGGGATCGTGGGATCGCCTTGGTGGCTTGATACCTCGATCGCTCGATGGCTACTGCCCGCCTCACCGCGTGCGGTTGGCCAGATAATCGCACAACTCACGTAGCGGTTTGGCTGATTCGCCGAAGCCCGACAGCGCCTTATCGGCCGCGGCGACCAGGCTTTCGATCTGCTGTTTCGATTCCTTCAAGCCCATCACTGCGGGGTAGGTCAGCTTATCCTGCTCGATATCTTTGCCGGCGGTTTTACCCAGATGTTCGGTGGTTTGAGTGACGTCCAGCACATCATCGACCACCTGGAACATCAGGCCGATCGCATCGCCATAGGCGGTGACGTTGGCCAACGTCTGCTCATCCGCCCCGCCACACATCGCGCCCATCCGACACGAAGCCCGCAGCAACGCGCCGGTTTTGTGACGGTGGATCAGCTTCAAGCGATCGAGAGGGGCAAGCGAATCATCGAAATCCTGCAACGTGTCGTATACCTGGCCGGCCACCATGTCGTTGGTGCCCACGGCAAGTTCCTCGATGAGCGACATGGCCAGCTTGCTGTCGGCCACGCGGGTGACGATCAACTCAAAGGCCAACCCCATCAGACCGTCGCCAGCAAGGATGGCCATGGCTTCGTTGGAGTGTTTGTGAAGCGTAGGACGGCCACGACGCAGGTCGTCATCGTCCATCGCAGGCAGGTCATCATGCACCAAGCTGAACGCATGGATCATTTCGATCGCCGCGGCGGGTGGTAGTGCGTCTTCCGCCTTGCCCCCCACCGCTTCACAGCAGCGCACCACCAGAATCGGCCGCATACGCTTACCGGGTCCGAGCACAGCATACTTCATGGCATTCGCCAGATTCTGAGGCAACGTGCGCTCGGTAAGAAACCGATCGAGATACGCTTCAACCATCGCCGCCGGTTCGGTCAGGCGTGAGGCAACATCGGTGGATGACTGGTTCATACAAAACCCCACGGGTTTGGGAAACATACAATTATAGGGGGAGAATGATTGAACCACCAAGACACCAAGGGAATCAAAGCGGAAAGCGTGCCGCCTACCTTGGTGCCTTGGTGGTTTGTTCTCTGATTCAAGTCACCACCGTTTCGGCGATCATCTTTGCTCCACTGCCACGGCAGTGCATACATAACGAAAGCATGTATCATCAAGCCGACAGTTTTCCATCGACAATCTCACGCAAATCCGCCAACGCCGACTCTCTCCCTTTTGCGTCGATACACTGCCAGAAAGTCCAGCCGTTCGTAGCTTTCTTTTCACCAATCACTGACGCTCTGGCGAGCGCGGCCGTACGAGATGGGTTTGCGTGACGGTGTGTTGCATATTCAATAGTGCCGTCAATATGAAGGGTCGCTTCAACACGCTGCCCTTTGTACACACGAAACAGTTGCGCAGGAGCGTTGATCAGCCCCCGCTCAATCAGTTGTATCACGGTGACTTTAGATCGCTTCCGTGTGCTTGCCTGGTTTCCAGCGTTGCTCGCACCTTGGGATAATTGCCCACCCGCTTTTCGCACGGTTGCTTTTGCTTTCTCAGCTTCAGGATCTTGAAGTGTTTCACGTTTGATTACCTCTTCTCGCAATACTTTCGTGATGTCTTTCGTCCCCACTTTGATGTCAATGATCTGGCGCAGCTCGCGGCGAATTGTGTTCACTACACGTCGGTTACCTAGCAGCAGTGCAGCTATGAGGTAGCGATTGGTTGCTTCTTGCCTGCGCAGGGATGCTTCATGCACACCGCGTTTGATCCCTTCCTTTGTGAACATATACAACTGTTCTTCACCTGCAATCCCCATAATGTCTGGTTGCGTCAGATCAGCCTCAGCAACAAGCACTTTGCCAATCGGTTTTCCGAATGTAACTGCATAGAGTCGCCAGATGATCCCATTCGTAAGAATCACCCACTCGATTCCCTCATTCGCAGCATAGTTGACAGCTTGCTTTAGGTGCCGATCGTCCAGAGTAATGCCGATGGCCTTCACTTCAATGAGTAGTGACAGTTTGTCGTCGACACGCACCGCCAAGTCACAGTAAGTTCCGCGAATTGCATACTCTCCAGTTAAATCGGTGTACTTGTCGAAACCGAACACATCAGACAGCAGGTCTTTTACAAGCGTTACGGTATCTGCTTCAGAAACATCACGTGACCGTTGCTGCTCAACGATTGGCAAATACTGCTTCATCGCATTAGCCAGGCGTTGCTTAACTCGCTTAGGTACCACCATGTGAAAGCCCCATACTTAAGAAATGTTCACCGAAGTCATTGAATATAACTCCGTATAGCAATCACCTCAAGACAACAGTATTAACAATACACTTGATTCTTTCCCCGGTGACCTTGGTGCCTTGGTGGTTAGTATTAACTGAATGGCTGTTTCGGTGTTTTCCTTGCACAAGCACGGCGCAATTACTAGGCTACACATGCAGGTACGATTTGGAATTGCCACCATGGTTGCCAAACTTCGATTGGACTCGCTTTTTCCAGTCGTTATTGCATGCGCAGCGGCACTTGGCGGGTGTGGGGCCACGGTGCATCGTGAATACCGGGGTGA
>JANQFT010000469.1 GCA_028277685.1 Phycisphaeraceae bacterium | reverse complement strand
ATTCCTCGCCCCCTTGGAAGGCCTGCCCAAACCGCAGATGTCGGAACCGGCAACGGCGTAAGTGCGGAATGCGTCGCATGCTACCCCCTCTCCCCCCCGAGAGAGGATTGGGGCTTGTCCGCCGTAGCTTCTGAACGTAGACGGGTGATGGCTGACCACCAAGCTTACTGAGCGCGCAGAAAATGCCCACCGACATCACCCAACACGACCACCGCCCCCTCCGCTGCCCCAAACTCGGCCACGAGGTGCAATTCACCTACTGCCGTTGTCATGCTGGCGAATTACCCTGCAACAAAATCTTCGACTGCTGGTGGCAAAGCTTTGACATCACCGCATTCATCAAAGAACACTACACCAAAGATCACATCAAAAAAATCATCGCACCGCCCAAACCCAAAATGACCAGCCTGATTGAAATGATCCAACAGGCGCAACGTCATCAACAATAGCCGCGGTGTTTACCCGCGAATCACAATTTCACTTTTACAAGGGGTGTTTCCATGCGAACTGTGGTCGATCATCATTCCGTCAAACTGATAGTGTTGATGCTGGCGCTTGCCGGGTGCGATGTCGCGGCGACGGACGACGGGGCCACCGCTTATCTTTGGGTCACCGGCCCCGCAGCCGTTGATGTGCGGCCCAACGTGCCGAATGGGCAGAAACCCACTTACCAGCAGATCATCACCACACACGTGGAAATGCTGGCCAGTGCCGCAGTGTCGAGTTCTGTCCTTGATACGCAACTCGATGCGAAGAAGACATCATGGTACAAAAGCTACAAACCAGATGAGACTCACCGCCGCTTGCGCGACTTGCGGAAAGGGATTAGGGTCGAAGCGGTGAAGGATACCTCTTTGATCGCTGTCAGTGTGAATGTGGGAAATGCGGTCGACTCGGCCACCTTGTGTAACGCATTGCTCGATGCGTACCGCGTCCGCTGCCTGCGTAACAACCGTCTGAAGGCTGGGGAATTAGTTCAATTATGGACATCACATGCCCGCAGGCTTCAGGAGGATGTCGAAAGCTTGCGTGCCCGCATCCGCAAAGCGGAGGATAGCTTGGGACTCACCCCCATGCTGATCAAAACGCGTATCGATGCGATTGCCAACCTTTCCCCTGATGAAAGGAAAACGGAAAAATGGCAAACAGAGATCGAGCACTTGCAGGAAGAATACCGCGCACTGCAAAATGAAACCGCTAAGCTGGAGCAACTCAAAGATGAGCTTGCCCGAACAACCCGCGCGTACCACCAGATGAAAGAGCGATCCATGAACCTGCAACTCCAGCGGGAAGATCCGCGTTCTGTAGGCATTCAGATCGCCACCCGCGCCGTGCCATTCGAATAAGCACTGGCCACGCTGTTGAGCCACACTATCATGTGGGCATGATCAACGTCGCATTGAAGGAATGGAGCGTCATCTGTGACCTGTTGCTTGACGGGCGGATGGCGTTTGTGCTCCGAAAAGGCGGTATCATCGAAGATCGCGGCCCGGGGGTGTTTGATCTTAAACACGATCAGTTTGCGCTATTCCCCTCCTGGGCGCATCAAAAACCAGAGATGATAAAGCCCGAGTTTCGCGAAGGCGTCGAGCTACTCGACGAACCTGAACGAGTCACCATCCGCGGTTACACCGAAGCGGCGCACATCTGGCAAGTGCCCCATCGCGCTGCGGTCGATGCGCTGGATGATCTTCACCCGTGGTCAGCCCAGCAGATCGACATGCGGTTCGACTACAAACCGGAAAACCCGCTGTACGTGGTTGCGCTGCGCGCGTACCGGTTGGCCACGCCGATCGAAATCAACAACCTGCCCGAATACGGTGGCTGTCGGAGTTGGATCGAGTTAGACGACAAAAGCGCGATCGACCAAACGCATGCTGAACCCACAATGGATGATGCGGCGTTTCATCAGATCGTGCAGAGGATCGATCAGGCTATGAATTCTTTTTGAACCGCAGAGGTGCAGAGAAAACTGTCATGAAATTCCTCTGCGTCTCTGCGGTTAATCCGTCCGCTATCCCAGCAAACCGAACACCGCGAACATGATCAACCAGATCACGTCGATGAAGTGCCAGTACATGGTCATGTATTTGATGGGAGCGTGTTCTTTTGCGGTATAGGTGCGTTGCACCGCGCGGCGGGTGATGACAAACATCGGCAACATGCCACCGATCACGTGGGCGGCGTGGACGACGATCATCAACGCCATCAGGCCGTACAGAAACACGTTGTTGTCTGCCCAGGTGCGGTGCTCGCTGGCCAGCGTCCACAGGCACGGGGCCTGCACCGCGAGGAACGCCAACGATAAACCGGACGTGGCGAGCATGGCGTTGGCCGCCGCCTTTGCGCGCCCCTGTCGAATGCTGTTCAAAGCCCAGTGCAGGGTGATCGAGCTGAAGACGATGATGATCGTACTGGCCCACAGCCCCATGGGCATCGACAGCGCGCCCAGTGGCGGGTCGGCCTGTCGCGCGGGATTCATAAACTGCGTGCGCACCGCGATGTAAGCAAGCATCCCCCCGGCAAACAGCATCGCCAGAGCGGCAAGGAACAGGATCATGCCGAAGCGACCGAGATCGGCTTGCGGCGTGTCCTCGGAAGGACTTGCGGCTTGCGGGTTGGAGGGCTGGACGTCCATGGTTGGCCAAGTATCGGCGAGTTTAACCGCAGAGAACACAGAAGGCGCAGAGAAGAATTATTGATCTCATGAAGCGCAAATCAAAAACCAGCCTTGTCTCTGCGATCTCTGCGGTGGAAACTCACGGACTCACGTTACGCGTCGGGCTGCGGGTGACGTCGGGTTGGTATTCGACTGAGTCCATCAGGGCGATGCCAATGAACAGCACGACAAAAAGCAGCGCGCACACGAGGACGATACCGTGGTAAAGGTTGTCCCATCGCAAGTGCATGAAGTAGAGGCCGACGAACGCGGCTTTGACCAGCGCGATGCCAAGCGCGATCCAGATGTTCCACTCGTCCAGATCGATCCACGTGGCGGCGACGGTGAGGAACGTCAGCACCAGCAGGGCAAGAATCACCCCCATCAGAATGTGCAGGGGCACAGCATGGGAGTGGGCGTGATCGTGTTGTTCTGAATCGCTCATCGTGGGTTACTCGTTATCGTGATCCAGGGTTCACTGCGTTCACCCTGCGGTTTGGTTTTTTATTTTCCACTTCTCACTTCCGACTTTCCACTTTCAGTGGATCAGATACAACAGTGGGAACAGAAAGATCCACACCAGGTCGACCAAGTGCCAGTACAGGCCGCCCAGATCGACGGGGGTGAAGTATTCGCTGGAAAAATCGCCCCGGACCGCGCGGCGGATCAGCCAGAAGATGACCCCGATACCGATCAACACGTGCAGGCCGTGCAGGCCGGTCATGAGGTAGTAGATGCTGAAGAAGGTGAAGGCCATGTCGAGTTCGGCCTGCGTGGCGTAGTGGCCATGGTCTCCCCCACCGTACTTGCCGTGCGCATCGTGCGGCTCCGTCTCTGCTGCGACCATGCCAAGCGGCGCAGCGTGCGCGGGGGCAATGTTGGATTGTTGATCAGCAGGGAGCAAAGGCGTTGTCGCTGGTACTTGCGGCTTGGAGCTTGGGGCTTGCGTGACGGCTTCTGGGGTCGCTTCTTCTTTTACGGCTTCATCATGTTCATCCACATGCGGATCGTAGAAACTCCCCGGGGCGATGCCCAGGTGAATCTTGTGGCTGTACTCCACGTACTTGATGCCCATGAACCCGAACGCGCCCATCAGTGTGAGGACAAGCATCGTGATCAGAAGCTTCCGCTGATTCATCTGCGCCGCGCGCACCGCCCACGCCATGGTGAAACTGCTCAGCAGCAACACCACGGTGTTAATCGCACCCATGTTGGCATCGAGGTAGCGATGCCCGATGTCGAAAATTTCGGGGTTGTTGCGACGGTACACCGCGTAAGCGCAAAACAGGCCACCGAACATGAGAATTTCGGTGGCGAGGAACACCCACATGCCAGTCTTGGCCGAAGCGAGTTGCTGCTCCGACGTTTCGAAGTGGTGCGCCAGGTGCGCAGGATGATCTGAATGGGCAGCGTCACTCATGGGGCATCTGGCTCACGATGGTACGAGTCGGTTTGCTCATCGTATCGGATCGCGCGGTGGTTGTAAGGATCGACCCCGCGCGGGGTTTCGGCAAAGTTCTCATGCGGCGGCGGGCTGGCGCAGGTCCATTCGAGCGAAGTCCCACCCCACGGATTGGCCGGGGCTTTGCGTCCGCGGAACAACGAATGCAGTAACACGCCGGCCACAATGAAGAAGCCGATTGCCTGCACGTAGCTGCCGACGGATGAAATCTGATGATACAGGCCAAACGTTTCGACTTCCGTGCCGAAGCCGAGGTTCTGCATGATCTCCGGCCCCCAGTCATGGTAACGACGCGGCATGCCCTGCGTGCCCAGCACGAACTGCACGAAGAACGTGAGGTTGAAACCGAGGAACACAATCAGACAACCCCAAGCGCCGCCTTTTTCGGAGTACATCCTTCCGAACATTTTTGGCCACCAGTAATGCAGCCCGGCGAGGAACGCGAACACCGTGCCACCGACCATCACGTAATGGAAGTGGGCGACCACGAAGTAGGTGTCGTGCAGCATCACGTCGGATGCGAGGGCGCCCAGGAACAGGCCGGTCAGCCCGCCGATGGTGAACACCCAGATGAACATCAGCGCGTAGAGCATGGGCGTTTTCAATTCGATCGCGCCCTTGTACATCGTGGCCAACCAGTTGAAAACTTTGATGGCCGAGGGAATCGCCACCATGAACGTGAGAATGCTGAAGATCGCGCCGGCCACGTTCGACTGACCTGCCACGAACATGTGGTGGCCCCATACGAAGAAACCCAACAGCGCGATGGCCACCGAACTGAACGCGATGAACTTGTAGCCGAAGATGTGCTTGTGGCTGAACGTGGAGATTGTTTCGCTGATCACCCCCATGGCCGGCAGGATCATGATGTACACAGCAGGGTGTGAATAGAACCAGAAAAAATGCTGGTACAGAATCGGGTCGCCGCCCTTGGCCGGATCAAACACGCCGAGGCCGAGTGCGCGGTCGGCAATCAGCAGGATCAGGGTGATGCCGAGGATGGGCGTGGCGAGAATCTGGATGATGGCCGTGGCGTACAGGCCCCACAGGAACAGGGGAATCTGGAACCAGCGCATGCCAGGCGGACGCAGCAGGTGGATCGTGGCAATGAAGTTCACGCCGGTCAGAATCGAACTGAACCCCAGAATGAACGCCCCCAACGTGATGGGAATCACCCCGCCCAATGCGTGGTACGTTTCCGCCCCTTCCACCTGCGCGGTGGCGTAGGGCGTGTAGAAGGTCCAGCCTGTATCCAGACCGCCAAAGGCCAAACTGCTGACCGCCAACACCGAACCGATGATGTACAGCCACCAACTCAGCAAGTTCAGGCGCGGGAACGCCACATCCTTCGCGCCCAGCATGACCGGCAACATGAAATTACCCAGCGCCGCGGGAATACCGGGGATGATGAACATGAACACCATGACCGCCCCGTGCAGGGTGAACACCTGGTTGTAGGTGTCCGGATCCATGATGGTGTCGCCGGCTGTCAGCAATTCGGTGCGCACGAGAATGGCAAAGATGCCACCGACAAAAAAGCTGAACAGGATGCCGATCAGGTACATCACGCCGATGCGTTTGTGATCGAGCGAGAACAACCAACTCATCAGGCCCTTGCTGTGGGTCAGGTAGTTGTTGGAATGTGCGTCATACATGCTCATATCTGTCTCGCGGCGACTCGCGGGGTTTTGATCACAGAAGGCACTGAGGCGCGGAGAATGCTTTGGGGGTGATTGTTTCCGGCTTAACCAAGGTTATCTCTGTGTTCTCTGTGCCTCTATGTGCTCCGTGTGATGGTATTCATTTAATCCTTCAACGATCGGATATAGGCGATGATCGCGTCGATCTGCCGGTCAGACAGTTGGCCGCGGTAAGTATTCATTACGCCGGCGTAGCCTTCGACGAGTTTTGCCTGCGGTTCGAGGATTGATTCGCGCAGGTAGTTCTCCTCGGCCACGGCTTCGGTGCCGTCTTTGAACACACGTTTGTTCATCCACAGACCCTTGAAGGTCGGACCGGTCGTCGATTGGCCGTCGATGGTGTGGCACTGCATGCAGCCCTTCTTGCGATACAACTGCTCACCGGCGATGGCAGGCTTGACCAATTTCACCAGGTCTTCTTCGGGGAAGTCGGGGGCTTGCGCCCTCAGTGCTTCGGTGAACGCGGTGAACTCCGCATCCGTCTGCGCGGCCAACCACATCTTGTACAGTTCATCCGGCAGATCCTCGACCACCGCGCGACTCGCATCACTCAACCACTTGTCGAACGCGGCCTGTGATTCATGTACGACCACCTTGGCGATCATCTGCGAATGCTGCGTGCCGCAGTACTCGGTACAAAGCAAAGGATATTCACCCGCTTTGAGCGGTCGGAACCACAGCTTGGTATAACGCCCAGGCACCGCATCTTTCTTCACGCGGAAGTCGGGCACATAAACGCTATGAATCACGTCAGTGGAAGTGATATTCAACTGCGCCGGGCGGTCAGCCACGAGATGCAGTTCATTCGACTGATACGCACCCCCGGCGGCAAGCTGATACTCAAACGTCCAGTACCACTTCTTACCGATGACCTGCACTTCCAGCGCGTTGGCCTTGGGGGTATTGATGCGGAGGAAGCCCACGAATCCGAAGTAGAAAATTACGATCACGAGAACAAACGGCGGAAGCGACCAGGCAAGTTCAAGCGCCGTCGAGTGCGTCACCTGCGACTGGCCGATTTCGCCCTTTTTCTTCAGGCGGAATTTGATCAGCATCCACACCACCAGCCCCACCACCAGCGCGAACGCAAACAGACTGATGATGGCGAT
>JANQFT010000452.1 GCA_028277685.1 Phycisphaeraceae bacterium | reverse complement strand
AGGTGCAGCGGCATCGGATAGAAGATCGGGGCGGCGATTTCACACTTCGTCAAATGTTCACGCAACGCATCACGCTGCGGAGCGCGGATGGTGAAATAGTTGTACCCGTGATACTGCCCGCTCGGCACCGCCTGCATCTTCACCGGCAAATCAGCAAACAACTCGTGATAACGGCACGCCACCGCGCGACGTTTCTCCACTGCATCGGCCAGCGTTTGCACTTTCACGTTCAAGATCGCTGCCTGAAGCGATTCCAGCCTGAAGTTCCCGCCCACCATGGCATGTTCATACACACCCGTTTGACCATGGTGACGAAGCCGTCGCAGCCGCTCCGCCAGATCACCATCGTGCGTTAAGCACATGCCGCCTTCGCCGCAGGCACCGAGCGTTTTTGACGGATAGAAACTCAGACAACCAATATCGCCGATCGTGCCCGCCGGACGATCGTGATCACGTGCACCAAGCGCCTGGGCAGCATCTTCGATGATCTTCACGCCGGTCTTGCGTGCGGTTTCGCACAGTGACTTCATGTCGGCACATTCACCGAACAGGTGTACGGGCATGATCGCTTTGGTGCGCTCGGTCACGGCCGCTTCCACCGCGTGGTCATCGATGTTGAACGTCCCCTCATCAATATCCACAAACACCGGCTTCGCGCCCGCCCGCCACACGCTGCCCGCCGAGGCGAAGAACGTGAACGTGGGAACAATCACTTCATCGCCCGCTTTGATGTCCAACGCCATCATGGCCACCAGTAGTGCGTCGGTGCCGCTGCTCACGCCGATTGCGTGGTTGCATTCACAGAACTGGGCCATCGATTGTTCGAACTGCTCGAGCCATTTACCGAGGATGAACCCACTGGAATCGATCACCTGACCGATGGTGTTCATCAACTCATCGCGGATGGCTGCGTTCTGCAGACCGACATCGACTAACGGAATGGGCATGTTGCGCTCCTTGCGTACCCCCATGAGCATAGATGTTTCGGGGTGAACCGTCGAGTGATGCCCACGTGATGCCCACGTTCGCAGAACGTGGGCTTTGGACGTTCCTTCATGCCCGCATGGCATCGCCCGTAAGCTCCACGTAGACTACCATCAACCATGAATCCTCAACGCCAAACACTTCTCACCAGCGTGAAGTTCCACGTCGATCGCATCGCCCTGACCGACCGCGAGGGCCGGCCGGTCGAACGTGATGTGGTGGTGCATCCTGGTGCAGTAGTCATTCTGCCGATCCTGGATGATGGCCGCATCGTGCTGATTCGCAACCAACGTTTCGCCGTGGGCAAACAGTTGATCGAACTTCCCGCCGGCACGCTCGAACCCAACGAAGACATCACTGCCTGCGCCGCCCGCGAGTTGATCGAGGAAACCGGCTACGAAGCGGCGGACATCCAACCGTTTATCAACTACTACGCCACGCCCGGCATCTGCAACGAGCGCATGCACACCTTTATCGCCACCGGCCTGAAACTTGTGGGCCAACAACTTGAACCCACCGAAGACATTCAGGTCGAACCTACCGCCCTGGCCGACGTACTGGCAGCAATCGAACACGGCAAGATTGAAGATGCCAAGACCATCGCGACGATCCTTTATTACTGCCACTTTATTCGTACGAAAGATTAACCCATGGGTTTTCAGGATCGACAATGGTACAAGAGCGATTCGTCCAGCTTCGGCTCTGGGCCTTCCGGGGGCGGGAGTGGTTCGCCGTTTGGACGTATCTCAGGGTGGTCGGTGTGGATGTGGATCATCGCGATCAACATTGTGGTGTATGTGGTGGATGCGTTGCTTGGTCGCATCACGCAAACGTACTGGCTGAGCGCGATCGGTCACTTCTCCGCGGAGACAGCCATCCAGCATCTGCAGATCTGGCGGTTCATCACATTCCAGTTTTTGCACAGCCATAACGGGATCAGTCACATCCTGTTTAACATGCTGTTCATCTTCTTCTTCGGCCGCCTGATTGAAACCTACCTCGGCTCGCGCCGCTTCCTGGCGTTCTACCTGCTGTGCGGCGTGGCCGGTCCGATTGCGTATCTGATCTGCTGGCAGACAGGCTTCCTCGTGACCGCAGCAGGTGTGCCCATGGTGGGCGCGTCGGCAGGTGTGTTCGGCATTCTGGTCGCCGCCGCATTGATCGCTCCCAAAGCCAAGGTGTTACTGTTCTTCGTGTTTCCCGTTGAACTGCGAACCATGGCTTGGTTTGCGGTGTTATTCGCCGCATTCACCGTCCTCACCCGCGGGGACCAACCGATGGCCAACGCCGGCGGCGAGGCAGCGCACCTCGGTGGTGCAGCACTCGGTTACCTGCTCATCCGCAAGCCTCACCTGCTCAACTGGGCCAGCGGCAAATCTGCTTCTAACCATCCCGGCAGCGGTGGTGGCGGGTTCGTCGGTAAGATCCAACAGGCCCATCAGCAGCGCAAAACCGAGCAACAACGCAAAGACGCCGAACAAATCGACCGCATCCTCGATAAGGTCCACCGCGAAGGTTTGGGCAGCCTCACGGAAAACGAAAAGCGCCTCCTGCAGCGCGCCACCAATAAACAGCGCGACGAATGAACTCGCAACGACCCAATCCGGACCGAAGCACCAGTCCGGATTCTTGTCCAGCCGCGACCTGACAGGTCACGGATCCGGGATTTCCGGCGATCGGTGATCGCCGGCTAAGCACCCCCAAACAAGATGCCACACAGGTCCTCCTCCTGTACCCCCATGCCCGATACGCTATACCCTTGTACCAACTACACTTGTGCGCACAATACGAGAAGTCCAACCACAGTCCCCCCACGTAGGTCCGGGCCTACGGGCTTGTTTCCCCAGTTCCCACACCGCTCAACCAAGCGGTGGCACCCAGTGCATGGTCGCGCCCCCACAGTCACGTCCGACCCCACAAGGGTCGGCGATAGCCCACCTGTCTCGGGTGGGCGGGGCAACGAAGCGTTGCGGCAAGTCACATCAGTTGAAGGGTGGGCATCCCGGGCAGCCGGGGGGATCGGAGCCGGAGTCTGGGCCGGTAGGGCCGGCACCGGGTGCAGCGCCACCGGCGGAGTCAGAACCTGGGCCGTAGCCGGGTGCGGGGGAGATTCGGTCTTCGCTGACGGCCAGGGCATCCCAGTACCAGCGGCCGGAATCCTTCACCAAGTCGTTGTGCTGCAATGCGGCCACGTGGCCATCGATCATCGCCATGTTCGCTTTGCTACCGTTGGCATGGCGCATCATGCGGCCACCCTCGTGGTTCCAAGCACGCCACCAGTAAGCGCCGGAAGCATCGCGATCGACGGCGTATGAGTCATAGGTCAGCAGGTAGTCGAGCGGCGATGCCACCTTGTCGCCGGCGAGGATGATCCGGGCTGGATGCTGCACCAAGTCTCGCCTGAACGACCAATGCTCCAACTGCATGAACGGATTGACACCGGTGGAGGTCACGCCTTTGGCGTTGAACGACGACCGATCCACCATCGGGCAGTTGAACACGTGTACCGGATCGCTTCGGTTCGCATCCGGGACATAATCGACCATCAACTCTACCCAGGGCTGCGGGTTCGCATCGTTCATCACGGAGGCAAATCGCCCGGCGTTGTCATCGCTGTAGTAAGTCTGCATCAGATGGATCTGACGCATGTTCGAAGCGCACTCGACTGATAGTGCGGTGTGTCGTGCACCGCTCAATGCCGGCACGAGGATGCCCAGCAACAGGGCGATGATCGCCACCACCACCAGTAGTTCGACTAACGTGAAGCCGCTTCGTTTGCTCATCACTTGGCTCCGATGACCGCATGACCATTATACCTATCGCGAGACCACCCTGGAGCTTTTCATAAACAGTTTAACGCGATTCACACGGACGACTTCGGCGGACCTGCGCTGTCCGTGGCACCCGGTACTGGGTATGTTGAGTCTTGTGTGGCTGGGCGTTAACATCGCGGGTCTATGGGACAGTGGGCTGCATATCTGGGGATGGTGATTCTGCTGCTTGCGACGACCGGGGCGCAGGGTGTTCGTATTGACATCGACCAGCCGGATGAGGGGCGGTTTGTTGTCGATATCGCGAACCTGCTGACCGATGAGCAGGAGCAGCAGATCAATGCCCGGTGTGACGACCTGTTGGATGACACCGGCTCGCCACTGCTGGTGGTGGCGATCGACCGGATGGCGGCACACGGTGGGGAGAACCTGCGCATCGAAACGTTTGCACATCTGCTGTTCGATCAATGGGGGATTGGTCACGAGGTGATTGAGGGGGAGCCACATAACCGGGGGATTTTGTTGTTGGTGGCGAAAGGTGATCGTCGGGCGCGGATTCAACTGGGGGCGGGCTGGGGCCGGATGAAGGATTCATTGTGCAAGCAGATTATGGATGAGCGGATCATCCCGGCGTTCAAGCAGGGAGATTTCGGTGCGGGCATCGTGGCGGGGGTAGCGCAGTTGGACCGCATGGCTCGCGAGAAGCCGGTGCAGGGCAGCGGATTGATGACCAAATCGCACACGCCGTGGTTGTTTGCTCTGGGGCTTGCGGGGGCGATTCTGTCGGTGGTGTCGCTGGTGCACAGTGGATCGCGCGGATGGGCGTGGATGTTCTGGGGCGCGGTGTTTTCCATCGTGGGGGTGATCATCGTGGCCATGTTGACCAACCGCGGAACGGGGCGTGGCCGCGGGTTCAGTGGGGGCGGATTC
>JANQFT010000294.1 GCA_028277685.1 Phycisphaeraceae bacterium | reverse complement strand
GTGATGACCGGCAAGTATCCCGCGACGGTGAATATCACCAACTGGATTCCCGGCGAACCGAAAGGCCGACTGCTCAGCGCACCTTACCTGCACAATCTTCCCAAGGAAGAAGTGGGCGTCGCGCAGGTACTCAAGGAAGGTGGCTACGTCACGTGGCATCTCGGCAAATGGCATCTGGGCGAAGAGAACACGCCGCTGGATTTCGGCTTCGATGTGAATGTGGCTGGTTGCCACTGGGGCCACCCGCGCGAGGGGTATTGGGCACCATGGCAGATTCCGGGTTACGACGACAGCGATATTCCCGAGGGAACGTATCTCACCGATCACCTGACAGATCGCGCCATCGGGTTGATTCGTGATCGCGATGGGAACAAGCCGTTCTTCATGCACCTGTCGCACTACGCGGTGCACACACCGATTCAAGCCCCGCCGGATCTCGTGGCCAAGTACGAACAAAAAGCGAAAGACCTTGGCCTGGACAAGATTCCCGCCAAGATCAAGTGCGAATACATGACAGTGTTGCACAAAAAGAACGAGCGGGTTGAGCGTCGCATCATTCAGTCGGATGCCGAGTACGCTGCGATGATTGAGAATCTGGATACAAACATCGGACGGCTGCTCAGCGCGTTGGAGGAAGCAGGCATCGCCGATAACACCGCCGTGTTCTTCACCAGTGACAACGGGGGCTTGAGCACATCCGAGGGTTCACCCACGTGCAACTTCCCTTTGGCGGAAGGCAAAGGTTGGATGTACGAAGGGGGCACGCGCGAACCGTTGATCGTGCGTTGGCCGAACCAGGTGCAAGCCGGCACGACCACCAACGCCCTGACCACCACGCCGGATTTCTATCCTACGTTCTGCGAGATGGCAGGCCTTCCGCTTCGTCCTGATCAGCACACCGATGGCATGAGCATTCTTCCTGCATTGCAGGGCGATGAGAATTTCGATCGCGGCGCCATCTTCTGGCATTACCCACACTACTCCAACCAGGGTGGCGTGCCCGGTTGCAGCGTGCGGCGTGATGAATGGAAGTTGATCGAGTTCTTCGAAGAACAGCGATTGGAACTGTACAACCTGCACGAAGATATTGGCGAGGATCGCAATCTTGCTGCGGAACATCCCGAGATCGCGGCAGAACTGCATCAACTGCTTATCGATTGGCGCGAATCGGTGGATGCAAAAATTCCAGAGCCGAACCCGGATTACGCGAAGCAAATGCGTGGCGAGAAACATGCCGACTGATCGCGTCGCAGAAATATGCTGGGGCAAGAATGATCTTGGCCGGGTATGATGCAATGGAGACGAATTTCATGACCGGCGCAGGTGACGCAGCCTGTCGTTTGGCCGATCGATGCGGGAAGGGATAGACGATGGGTCGCAGATACACCATTGGCATGCCCGTGATTTACCAGAAGACGAAGCGCAGCTCGCACCCCGGGCCACGTGCAGGGAAGATTCACCCATCGCAGCACGGCGAGGAATATGTGTACATCGTCGATAAGTTCTGGGTGGTGGCCGACGTGCGTGACGATGGTCAACTGGTGCTGCAAACGCGCCGCGGCAAGCAGCATGTGGTGGACGCGGAGGATATCCACCTGCGACCGATGCACTGGTGGGAGAAACTGCTCTGGCGGAATAAGATTCCCGATCCTGACGCCCCACTGTCGCAGGATCAGACAGATGCACCACAATAGTGAATCGTGCATCATCGAATGACCTGGCACATGACCACCCCAACCGAATCATCTGAACGAGACGTACGATGCAATTGACCTTAGTCGAACAGAACGACCAATACACCCATGTCAGCCTCGCTGGTCACCTTGATGTAAACGGCGTGGGTAAAGTGGAAGCCCGCTTCCTGGCCATGATCACCACACCACGTAAGCCCGCCATCATCGACATGAGCGAAGTGGACTTTGTGGCATCACTTGGCATGGGCATGCTGGTGAGCGCTGCGACCAAGCTCCGCCACGATAATGCTGCCCTCGTCTTACTATCACCACAACCTTTAGTGAAGCAGGCCGTGACCGCAGGTGGTCTGCACGAGTTGATGCTGATCACCGATGACATGGATGCTGCACTGGCAGCGATTACGTAAGTCGTTGGGCGTCGTTTTGTGAACACACTGCTCTCAGGAACAATGCCATGAAAGCAACACTGATGTTGATGGCGTGCTTCGTTGTGTTTGTTTGCTCACTTTTACTGACCGGTTGCCAGGCAGTGAAGTCAGATGGTCCGGCGAAAGAGTGCACCCGCAAAACCACGTACTGATTCTTATATCACCCCTTGCGATTCCGCATGGAGAGCCTCGATGGATAACCGACCCGACTGGGACACCGTGTTCATGACCCTCGCGTTCGTGGTGGCCCAGCGCAGCCCGGACAGTGAAACGAAACACGGTGCGGTGCTGGTCGATGGGAAGCGTCGCATCCTCGGCACCGGGTTCAACGGCTTCCCGCGCGGTTGCCGCGATGAAATGCTGCCCAACCAAAGACCGGGCAAGTATCCGTTCGTTATCCATGCCGAAGTGAACGCCCTGATCAACAGTCGGCAAACAGAACGCCCCGAACTGTGCACCTTGTATGTCACCGGCGAGCCATGCCACGAATGCTTCAAACTGATCGTGCAGTACGGCATCGGCCGTGTCGTGTACGGCGGCGTTGGCTCGAACTGCATCGACGCCAACGACAACCACAACAAGGTCACCCAGGCCATCAGTGAGGGCCTGCCCATCAAGGTCGAGCGCTACGACGGCTCCGCGGGCACCATCAACGATCTGCTCACCACGACTGCCGCATATGTCTCCGAACGTGCCGATGCGACGTGAGATTATCGGCAATACGCTTTTCACGAGAGCTTTCTTTCAACACAACCCCATAATCTACAGCTACATACAAATACAGTACCAAATTTCTCCCAATTAGCCCGAGAGGGTTTGAACCGCGCCTATGATTAGTTCGTAATTGAATGTGGATATCAAAAACGCCACTTACGGACGACTCAACATGGTACGGGCCTTGGCCATTCTGATTACCGCCTTCAGCCTGACGGGTTTGACAACCCCAACGTCGGCCGAAGTTACCAGCACTGGAGCGCCCTCCGCGCCGCCGCCCATGTCGGAACTGGTCAAGCCCACGCTGGTGGCTGACCGTGTTGCCGTTGCACCGGGTGAAACATTCACCGTGGGCATCCACTACAAGCTCGCGCCCAAGTGGCACGTCTACTGGATCAACCCCGGCGATGCGGGCATGGCAACTGACATCAAGTGGAAGCTGCCCAAAGGGTGGAAAGCCTCCGCGTTGCAATGGCCATTGCCGATTCGGTTCGAGCAACTCGGTATTGTCTCTTATGGCTATGCCGATGAACTGCTGCTCACCGCGCGGCTCACCGTACCGGCCACTGCCAAGCCAGGCACAACGATCACGCTTAAGGCCGACTCCACCTGGTTGGCCTGTAAAGAACTGTGCATCCCGGGCGAGGCGAAGCTGACGTTGGATGTTCCGATCGCTACGTCCAGCAAACCAGCGAACCAGAAGTTATTCGCCTCGCTCGCTGCGCAGTTACCCACCGAATTAACCAGGCTAAACGAACCGCGCATCCAACGCACCAGCGGTTCGCTGCCCGCCAGCACATCACCCGCGTGGATGGGTGTGGCCCTTACATGGACCAATCCGCCGAAGCAGGTTGAGTTCTTCCCCGCACCGCCCAGCGATGTGCAAGTATCCAACATTGCTGCACGCACCAACGGGAACATCACCCGCGTGCAGTTCCAGGCTAAACGATTGAACACCACCAGCAAGCTCGATGCGTTGTCGGGTCTGCTCGTGTACACCCCGGCAACAGGACCGAAACGCGGCGTGTGGCTGCGGTTACCGGTGGGCCCGGGTGAGATGAAAGCCGCGAAACTACGATAGGAGCAAGCCATGACCGCGAAGAACCTTTCCATCATGTGTGTGGCCGCAGTATTCCTGCTGGCCCTCGGAACCGCCCCAGCATTGGCCGGCTGTGGCAGTTGCCCCGGCGATAAGGACGCCAAGAAGAAGGCCGCTCATAGCCATGCCAAAGGCGGCGGTGAATGCACCACCAAATGTACCGCCGACAAGGCCAAGCTGTGCACGACCTCCAAGAAGGCCTCCACCTGCACTAAAAGTGCCACTGGTGAAAAAGCCAGCAAATGCACCAAGTGCAGTCTCACCTCTTCGCACGCCCACGTCGGTAAGCCTGCCCCCACCTTCGCCCTGAAGGATCACGCTGGCAAGACCGTCGACTTGGCCAAGCTCACCGCTCAGAAGAAGATCGTCGTCCTCGAATGGTTCAATCCTGATTGCCCGTTCGTGAAGAAGCATCATCATCATTCCAAGACGATGGCGGAACTTGAGAAGAAGTACCGCGGCAAGAACGTGGTTTGGCTCGCGATCAACAGCTCGCACTACGCCGACCAGAAGTTCAACGCCAAGTGGGCCAAGAAGTGGAACCTGGCCTACCCGGTCCTCAACGACAAGCACGGCAAGGTCGGCAAGATGTACAAAGCAACCACCACCCCCAACATGTACATCATCGATGCCAAGGGTACGCTTGTGTACGCCGGCGCTATCGATAGCCACCGCGGACCGCGCGTCCCAGGAAGCTCGGAGAAGGTAGTCAACTATGTTGATCAGGCCCTGACCGCGCTGCTTGCCGGCAAGCCCATCACCGTCTCCCAGACCAAACCCTACGGCTGCAGCGTCAAATACGGCACGCCCAAGAAAGATAAGCCTGCCAAGTCTGCTGCCATGCCCAATAAAGACACCCTTGCGTGCGACTGGAGTCGCGCCATCGACTACCCGTAAATCGCACGCAACGTCTTCATCTGTCTCTCCCCCCGTCCGGCCCGCAGATCGCAAACCCCTGCGGGCCTTTTCATGCGCCCCCCGGAAGTGGGAAGTGGAAAGTACAATCGTAGGTCCGGGCCTGACCGGACAGGTCGTGTAGACCATGGTCTTGAACCAAACATCCGAGCAGGACCCGGACCTACGGGATCGTGCCCTTCGGCCTGACCGTCCGCGGCAAGCCGCGCTTACGTTCAGTCCCACCACCGCTTGCCGTAGACGGACAAGCGGTGGTACCCGGCAGTCTTGAGTCTCGAACCTTGAGGGCGGGAAAGCCTAGATCGCGCGAAACTCACGCCTCAAGCCTCAGACGTAGCGTGACCACCTCGCGGGGGTTGGGGGTGAGGGTGATCGTGTGACCATCCACGAGCAGTTCGTGTTCAACATCTTCCATCAGATTACAGGTCCAGGCCTGTTGGATGGGGTGGGTGAAGCGTAGCGTGGTTTGGGTGGTGCGGTTGAGGCGTTCTGAGAGGCGCACGATCAGGTGTTTGCCATCTTCGGATTGTTTGATGGCCTCGAGCGTGAGGTGATCTGCATCGCAGCTAAGCAGCGGCGGGTGATCGTTCTGTATCTTGCCCTGCGTCAACTTCGTCAGCATGGGCACATTCATTTCGGTGGCGCGTTGGATGGTTTGTGCCTCGGTCCACGTACCGGCGTGAGGGTAGATAGCATAAGTGAAGTGATGGGTTTCGATGTCGGATTCAGGGTCGGGGTGGATGGGGCCTTTGAGCAGGGTAAGGCGCATCCATTTGCCGACCGCTTCGTGGCCGTACTTACAGTCGTTGAGCATGGACACGCCGTAGTCGGATTGGGACAGGTCCATCCACCAGTGTGCGGGCACTTCGAAGCGGGCGCGATCTTTGGGATAGAAGCGTTGGTTCGATCGTTGCATGTTGCCGTAGGCGATGTCGTAGGTGGCGAAATCGGTGTTCACCTCGATGGGGAAGCCAACCTTCAGCAGACGTTGCCGTTCGTGCCAGTCGACTTCGGTTTCAAAAAACAGGATGGGTGAATCGGCGTACAAGCTGATGCGCTGACGTATGTGACTCGACGCCCAGGGCCGCGTGACCAGCAACGAAACGCGCAACGGTCCTTGTTCATCGATGGTGATTTCTGCCGGTGAATCAATGGTGATTTCGTGATCCATGTACGTAGCCACGATGTCCCACGCGTCGTAACGGCCAGGGGTGTCTTCGTACATCTGCAGCTTGTTGCCGACTTCACCGTCGACCAGCACCTCACGATCGTTCTGCTTATCAAACAGGCGGGTGAGTTCGCCGCTGGGATTGAACTCAGCGCGGATGAAGTTGTTTTCCAGTGACGCATTCGTCACCGCAAGTGAGGTGTCACCCGGCACATCACCCTTCGTGGCAATGTTGAACGCGTGGCCGCCCACCCCGGGAACGGATTCGTTAGGTTTCACGAGGGTGCGCTTCGTGCCATCAAGGTCGGTCACGGTTTGCTGCGGCAGCACGTTGCCATCGGCATCGCACACCAACTGGTTATCGAGCGAGTTGGCATCGATCGACACCACATCATCACGTTGATGAAGTGTGGTGTTGAACACGATGAGTTGCTTCTCGTGGTCGGCATCGACCATGGCATCGGTGACGTTGGCCAGCGCGCAATCGCGTACGGCGGTGCCACGCTGTTGAATCTCAGCATGTTCAGCGAGCAGGTCGGGCCAGACATCGGGGATGTGCGTGCCGGGCAGGGCATCGTGGAACTGCGTGGTAAGCAGCAACATCCACACATCGTCCAGCTCCGCCGCGGGGTAATCGTGACCATTCACCTTGGCGATGGCGCTGAGGATTTCCGCATCGCGCAGGAGCAATTCCTCACGGCGGTTGAATTTCTTCAGGCGGCCCTTGGTGGTGTACGTGCCGCGGTGGGCTTCGAGGTAGATTTCATCGCGCAGGATGGGCAGCCGCGCGTGGTCGGATGATTGTTTGATCGCATCGAGTGCATCTTCAGCGTTACTGAATTTGGTGGTGGGCAGGCCGGGGAAGTCGGCGTAGCGTTTGCCGCATTCGAGCATTTCTTCATCGGGTCCGCCACCGCCGTCGCCCCAGCCGTACACGTGCATCATCTGGCCGACGTTGTCCTTCACGCTGCAGCGGCGCCATTGGGCATCGAGCATTTTCGGTTCGACGGTGCCGATGAAGTGGCCCGGTGGCACGACGGAGAAGAGTTGCGAGCCGTCCGGACCTTCCCAGATGAATGCGTGTTCGTTCCACGGGTTGGTATCCGCCCAGACCACCATCTTGTTCGTCACAAAGTAATCGATGCCGCAGCGGTGCATGATCTGGGGTAGTGCCCAACTCAGGCCGAACACATCCGGTTGCCAGCAGGTGTTGGCGCGACGGCCGAATTCACGTTCAAAGAAGCGCTGGCCATAGATGGTTTGACGAACGAACGATTCACCACTGATGAGATTGCAGTCCGGCTCCACCCAGAACGCGCCGACGATTTCCCAGCGGCCTTGTTTGACCTCATCGCGCACCTGTTCGAACAGTTCGGGGTAGTGTTGCTTCATGTCAGCGTAGGTTTTGGCCTGGCTCTGGCAGAAGCGGAAGTGGGGGTATTGTTCGAGCAGGCGGAGCATGGTGGAGTGTGTGCGGCCGACTTTGCGCACGTATTCGCGATAGGGCCATTGGTAGACCACGTCGAGATGCGAGTGGCCGATCAGGTGCATCAAGCCTTCGGCCTTGAAGCGATCGCTGGCATAAACGGTTCGGCGCACTTCGGCCTGCGCATCAAGCACGGCCTGGCGGAACTTCACCTGATCGGTTTCGCGCAGCGGGATGCGCTTCATCGCTTCCCACAGGTTGTGTTCCAGGAAATCGGTGACCAGGTGATCGACCGTGGGCGCAGCGAGCATCTTGGCGATGGCCCACAGGTCCCAGTACGCATCGCGCATCGGTTGGTCGACCGCGGCAAGCTCAGAGAGCACCAGGTTCCGCGGCGGCCCTTTTGGCAGGTGATAGTTGAGCGAGGATTCGATTTCGCATTCGAAAGATTCGCCACCCTGCGCGCTTTCGGTGAGCAGCACTTCATAATGGAAGGGGTCGAGCGCCTGGTATGGTTTGCCGTTGATGCGCAGGAGTGCATCGCCGCCAAGGTGCATGCGAAGGAGCACTTTTTCGCCTTGCCAGTCTTCGGGAATGGTGACGGTGCGTTTGAAGAATGCGCCGACTTTGCCCTGGCCCCACACGTCGCCCTGGTTGATGGTGGTCCAGTCTTCGAGGAATTCGTACTGGTCGATGCCCAGGTGGTTGAAGCGTCGGACCTGCCAGTTGTCGAGCGGAAGTTGGCGGGTGACGCCGGCTTCACGGATGGCATCGAATCGGAACTGGGCGCGTTCGGCAAAGTTGAAGATACCGCGGTGTTTGTCGACCTGGCCTTTGCGCCACTCGGACATGATGTGGAGAATTTCCTTCTGTACCTCGGGGTTGGTTTCGGGCATGGGGTTGGCCTTGGGTGCGTGGGGTTGGCGTGTTGGCGGCGTGCAGGACCGCATTGCGATTCATACGAAAATCGATCGCTCAATTAAGCGGGTTGCGTATCATCCGATGTTTGGGGCTTTCGCTCAAGTGCGGGCGGGTGATCGCCTTATCGCCGGTGGTAGCGTGAGCCGGACCGGAAGGCGATGGGCGTGCAGCCGACGTGTTGGGCGAAGGTGTCGCAGAGGCGTTGGCTGCTGCTGAAGCCAGCGGCGCTGGCGATGCGGGTGA
>JANQFT010000254.1 GCA_028277685.1 Phycisphaeraceae bacterium | reverse complement strand
TCACCCGAAAACTGCTGGCTGAATGCGTCCAACGGCAGATTGCCCTCGTGATCGGCACCACCGGCCTCACCCCCGAAGACGACCAGGCCATCACCGACGCCGCCACCGCCATTCCCGTCATCCAGGCCCCGAACTTCAGCCTCGTGGTGAACGTGATGACCATGCTCGCCGCCAAGGCTGCCGATTTGCTGGGGGATCGATACGACATTGAAATCCTCGAAGCGCACCACCGCTTCAAGAAAGATGCCCCGTCCGGCACTGCGCTCAACATTGCCCGCGAAATCTGCAGCGCCACCGGTAAGTCATACGAGGACGATGTCATCTTCACCCGCCACGGCGA
The DNA here is from genome assembly GCA_028277685.1 of Phycisphaeraceae bacterium. Taxonomy (GTDB): domain Bacteria; phylum Planctomycetota; class Phycisphaerae; order Phycisphaerales; family Zrk34; genus JANQFT01. The sequence goes on along the minus strand of JANQFT010000254.1, from coordinate 3,868 downwards.
TGAGGTGACCCGCAAGCCCGGTGAAATCACCATGCAGACCCTGCGCCTCGGCGATGCCGTGGGCGAACACACGGTCTATTACGCAACGTTGGGTGAACGCATGGAACTCCGCCACGTCGGCACCAGCCGCGACAGCTACGCCATCGGCGCTGTGCGCGCTGCGCAGTGGCTGGCCAACAAGCAACCCGGACGATATGCCATGGGTGATGTGTTGGGGTTAGACGTATAGATGCGTCCCCCGGTGCGTCCCGCTTCAGCGGGCCGCACCCACCTGTTGATCACCACTCCAGTTCCCCCGCCTCTAACGTCGCCCCATTCACCTGGTTGTACAGCGTCACCGTTTCCTGCTCGCTGATCTGCGCCGACACCCGCGCCCGAACCACACCCAGGTACGGGTTGTACCAGAACATGGCATGATCAATGTCAGCCACGATCTTCTTTGGATGACGTTGACGATAAGCGGCCTCTTGTGCAACCTGCATCCAGGGGGCTTCGCCTTCCACACATGCGTTGGTTGGCTCCGTCTCGAACCAACCGGCATCAATCGAAACCGGATGCCCGCTCTTGTTCAACGGCACATCACCCAGCCCTGCGTGATACAGCACCTGCCCGTGAATGAGTTGTAAGGCCGCTTGGGTCACCGTGACCCGCTTGTCCTCCTCCGCCCCGCGCAACTTGTACCAACCCACGCCCGCCAGCATGCCCAACAGCACCACCGCGATTAACGTGTCAATCACTGTGCGCATACCACATGCTCCATAACCACAACTCTCCTCTTAAAGCGCATCGGCAAAGCAGCCAGGCAAATGAACCATTCGAAGTGGGAAGTCGGAAATCGGAAGTGGGAAGTAACTGAATGGCGGGTCGCGACCAAGCATGGATGCGTAATGCTGTGACATTCAGGGACAGATCCCCAAACCTTTTTACAACAAAATCTTACATATGATCTAGCACGCGAGATATGACTCGATTTGGCCGCGCCACCGGTTCGTTTGGCGCCATATGGGAGAGATTGTTTTTTCCTGATTGGGCGAAGAGCGCATTTTCATGTGATTGGCCGAGAGCTGACATGGTTCAACACAGTTGATATTTCGATAACACTCTGTTTTTCAAACATATACAACTCGTCGACAGGGGAAACTTACTTTCAGACCCGTCGACCTGTACACCCGAGACCCCAACCACGGGAGGGAGGACACATCTCGTCCCGTTCCCCCTCCCCCGCTGCGTCGAGCTTCAGCACGACGCGCCCACCACCGCATTCCCCACCGGCACCACTCCAAGCTGCGTCGCTTCATCGCCTCTTCTTCGTGCCTTCGTGCCTTGTTGCCTCAATGCCTTCCGCTTCGGCTAGAATGCCCCTTTCGTTTTCCGAGACAGGTCCAAACCGATTGACCGGGAACTCCATGAGCCAGATACATTCAAACACATTCGACAACGGGTTGGTGCTTTTGGTGGAGCCGATCGAAGGCGTGCAGAGCGTGGGGATGACCATGCTGCTGCCCGGCGGCGCGTGCATGCAGCCAAGCGATCAACAGGGCACCGCCACGGTGCTGGCCGAGATGATGCTCCGCGGGGCCGGCGACCTCGATGCGCGTCAGCATTCTGAAGCAATGGATCAACTGGGCATTCGCCGCAGCACCGATGTGCAGATGTATCACCTGCACCTTGGCGCGAGTTTCCTGGGTGATCGCATCGATGCAGTGCTGCCACTCTTGATGGACATGGTTCGTCGGCCGCAACTCACCGATGCCGCGTTCGACCCTTCGCGCGATCTTGCCTTGCAGGCCATCGACGCCCTTGAAGACGAACCGCAGCAGAAAGTGATGATCGAACTGAAGCGGCGCCACCTGCCCGATCCACTCGGCCGTTCCACGATGGGTGAAACCACGGACCTGAAATCGCTCACGGCCGATCACGTGCGGCAATATCAATCTTCCACTTTCGTGCCCAGCGGCACCATCATTGGGTTGGCCGGCAAGGTCGACTTCGAGGCAGCGCGTGATGCGATTGGCAACCTGCTGGGCGATTGGCAAGGCAGTGCTACGCTACCGGCGCCGGGCGGTAACGGCCATACCGGTTACCAGCACGTCAAGGCCGACAGCACGCAGCAACACATCGGCCTAGCCTACCCTGCGGTGGCAGAATCCGATCCGCTGAGCATGACCCAGCGATTGGGCGTGGCGGTGCTCAGCGGCGGGATGAGCGGCCGCCTGTTCACCGAAGTACGCGAAAAACGCGGTCTGTGTTACGCAGTCAACGCGGCCTATCGCAGCCTGAAAGATCGCGGGGCCATCTACGCTTACGCCGGCACCACCACGCAACGAGCACAGGAAACACTGGATGTATTGAAGCAGGAACTGCAGCGCATGGCGCGGGGCGTTGAGCAGGATGAATTCGATCGCGCGGTGGTGGGGCTCAAATCGCGCCTCGTGATGCAGGGTGAATCGACCAGCGCCCGTGCGAACGCGATCGCCGGCGATCAGTTGTTGCTCGGTCGGCCCCGCACATTAGACGAAATGCACGATGCGGTGGAAGCGGTGACCCTTGACAGGTTGAACGCGTTCCTGGCTGACCATCCCGCGAAAGAATTCACCACCCTCACGATCGGCCCGGAGCCGCTGAACGATCACGGAGAAAACGCATGAGTGTGCAGTTCAAACAAGCGACCCTCGATAACGGGCTGACCATCATCGCGGAAGTGAAGGACTCCGCCCACACCGCCGCCTGCGGATTCTTCGTGAAGACTGGCACGCGCGACGAACCGATCGAACTGATGGGCGTGAGCCACTTCCTCGAACACATGATGTTCAAAGGAACCAACAAGCGTACCGCCGACCAGGTGAACATCGACTTCGACCGCATGGGTGCGAACTACAACGCCGCCACCAGTCAGGAAGCAACTTACTTCTGGGCGCACGTGTTGCCGGAGTACTTCGGCGATGCGGTGGAATTGCTGAGCGACATCATGCGGCCAACGCTACGCGGCGATGATTTCGACATGGAAAAGAACGTCATCCTCGAAGAGATCGGCATGTATCGCGATCGGCCGTTCTGGGTGGCGTATGAACAGGCAATGGAGAAGTTCTGCGGCGTGCATCCGCTGGGCTACCGCATTCTGGGCACGCCCGAATCGATCACCGCGCTGAAGCGCGATCAGATGGCCGACTACTTCAACCACTGGTACAGCCCGGACAACATGGTGGTATCACTCAGTGGTCGCGTGGACTTCGATCGCACGGTCGATCAACTGAACGAACTGTGCGGCGGATGGCAACGCACCGGTGCTGCGCGCGATTACACGCCCGTGCCCGCCGATGGCATCGATGAAACCATAACGCAGGACACACTCAAACGGCACTACATGGTGTGCCTCACGCCCGGACCATCGCGGCAGGATGAATCCCGTTATGCTGCCAGTGTGCTGGCGAACGTCTTGGGCGATGACGATGGCAGTCGCTTGTACTGGAAGGTGATCGACCCCGGTCTGGCGGACGAGGCGGAAATGAGTTATCAACCGCATGATCAATTCGGGTGTTTCCTGTCGTATGCAAGTTGTGATCCCGCGCGGGCAGATGATGTGGAAGCGGCACTCATTGAAGTAATGCGCGAAGCCGCGGATGATGTAACCGAAGCGGAAGTCGAACGATCACGCAGCAAGATTGCCATGGACCTGATGCTGCACGAAGAGCAACCGGCTGGCCGCATGATGGCGCTGGGAGCAACGTGGTTGTACACCGGTGAGTATCGCCCGCTGGCTGATGAGTTGGCAAAGATCGAAGCGGTGACCGCGGATGACCTGCGCACGTTCGTGAAGGACTGGCCGTTCGAACCGCGCACGACGATTCGGTTGACGCCGGGCGGGTGA
>JANQFT010000233.1 GCA_028277685.1 Phycisphaeraceae bacterium | reverse complement strand
ACCCAACCAGTATCCCACGCTCAACGCCGAGCAACGCGCACTGCTCAATTACGAAAAAGACATCAAGCCCGATCTTGATCAGTTCGTGCTGTTGCCGCCGCGCAGTTGGCATCGCGAGCTGGGTATGGCGGAGCGTCACGCCGCGGTGATAGCTGAGGCGCGAAAGCTTGGCATCAACCAGATCATCCACAAGCCGCAGAAGGGCGAGCGGGTGCAGATGGGCTTCGTGGCCAGCGGCATGGCGTATGCCTACCTCACGCATGCCTTGGCGGAGATGGGCCTGGCCGGCCGCATTCCCATTCTCAAACTCGGCATGAGTTATCCGGTTGATGCTCAACTGGTGCGCGAGTTCGCCGAGGGTTGTGAGCAACTGATCGTGGTGGAAGAACGTCGCAGCTTCGTTGAACGACAGATTCGCGATGTGCTTGCCACGCCCATCCAGCGCGGCAAGCTGCAGGTGGAGGTGTGGGGCAAGCAGTTCCCGCGCGGGTTGAAAGGCATCAGTGCCACCCGGGGGTTACACCCGTCATTGCTCATCAAAACGCTTGTACCGCTGATCAAAGATCATCCTACGCTGCCGGTCGAACTGACCAATGGCCACCTGACCGAGGAACTGGCGATCATCGATCGCGCCGGCTCGGCCGATGTCACCACGCCTGCCCGCACGCCGGCGTTCTGTCCCGGTTGCCCGCACCGTGATTCGTCCAGTGTGCTGCTGGATATCCGCCGTGATCTGCTCGACCCCGGTTACATGGAGCGCACGCACAAGCGCCCGCCGGTCGATCTGGTCGCCCATGGCGATACCGGCTGCTACACCATGCTGATGTTCGAACCGAACACCCCGCTGATGCACAACTACAGCGGTATGGGTTTGGGCGGTGGCACCGGCGCGGGGGCCGACCCGTTCATCGAGAACAAACAACTGGTGTTCATGGGCGACGGCACGTTCTACCACTCGGGACAGGTGGCCATCAGCCAGTCGATCGCGAACAACCAGGACATCACCTACATCATTCTCGACAACAAAACCACCGCGATGACCGGTCACCAGCCGCACGCCGGCGTGGAGTTCGACTTGACCGGCAACGAGATGAACGCGATGGACATCGAGCGGCTGGTCAAGGGGATGATCCCCCGCAAGTCGAAAGCCGAGGTGCGGGTGGTTCGGGCCGACC
>JANQFT010000042.1 GCA_028277685.1 Phycisphaeraceae bacterium | reverse complement strand
AAGTATTTGCAAGTAAATGTCAAATTGCATTGTTTGAAGGTAGTGGTTCCGTTTGCATTCCACGAGCCGCGACTGTGAAGGAGCGGTCGTCGGACCGCAGAAAATGCCGCCATCTTCGTGCGGTTGTGTCGACCCCTACCTCACGGACGCGGCGCGTGGAGGACAGTGGGTGCAAACTCACCCACTACCTGTTTGAAGGGGCGGACGAGGCGGGTGCAGGGGGCCACCGTTTGCCCGTCTGCGGCAGGCGGTGTTGAGATTTGAGAGCACGGCTTGTCCCAGACGGACAAGCCGTGGCCCGATTTGGACGTAGGGTATGTTTTCTGATTCCTTTGACGGCCTGTTAGGCGCGACGACGAAGTACCGCACCCGCACCGATCACCAGCAGGGCCAGCGACGCTGGTTCGGGGATGTACTGGAAGTTCGGTCCGAGGTTTGCCGACTCGGTGTCTTTGCTTGAGAACGGAAACTGGTTGGGGTTGAAGGCGAGGGCATCTCGCACCAACGTGATCGGCGAACTGAGCGTCGGCGGCGTATCCTCTGCAGCCATCCACCACGTCTGACCGGAATTGTGCCAGTTGTTATTTGAGATGAAGAATGGTCCCTCATTCGCGCTGAGCACCACGTCGTCGATGTCGATGTAGCGGAAGCCGTTGATCAGCGTGCCGGGGTTTGCCGCGGTGATCTCTGCCTGAGCCAGCACGTTGTCTTGCGCCGTCCAAATTCGCACCGTCGTGGACGCTTGTTCGAGCCCATCGCCGTCGGCATCCCACACGCCCAGATGTGTGACCGTGATGTCGGTGCTGATGGTGAACACCCAGCCGACCTCACTGTTGGAACTGGGCGATTGCGTGCCCGCTCCGATATCGGTCACGGCAAAATTGCCGCGCACCGATGCAGTCGCCATGCACAACATGCCTGCTAACGCTACCACTTGGTAAAGCTTCATCGCCATCTCTCTCTTCTAAAATGATGTAGAACCAACAAACCACGCCCCGCCACCCCATTCCGACGAATACATCTAATAATCTACTAGCGAATAGCCACGAATGCAACACTTAACGAAATTCACACAAATGGGAAACATTGCTCTGCTTCCCTGATGGCTGTGGTGGTCAGCCGGGTGCGGGGGGACATCCCGACAGACGGGCAACGCGGGGTATGCTCGATGATCAATCTCCCCAGCCGGCGATCCCCCGATCGCCGGTTTTTGATTTTGGCCGATTAACCACCTGGCATGTGTCGAACCAAGTTGTCGTCCAGTGCATCTTCCAGATAGATTTTTTCCAGATGGAGCAGTTGCTTGAACGCCCGATAAGCATCAACGGCCCGCTTGTGATCGGTTGTGCAACCTCGTCACAGGTGGCTCGGATGAGCAGGTTCTTCGCGCGGTTGTGTGGAGTAGCGCCGGTCAGTTGCCGGGTGGGCGCGCTCTTCTTTACTTTCAACACGCCCTTGCGGGTGATCCGTGCTGCGTAATCGACCTCGTGCGTGAACAAATGGCAGTGTCAGGGCAGGGCCAAACAACGCGCGCAGGCGGTTGATGGTAGCGTCGGCGTTCAGGTTGACATGCGTTTCCCGGCCGGCTTCACGCGAAGTCAACTGGTAAAGCGATTGCCCCTTGACGACGATCGGCCGAACCGTCAGTTTCTTGATGGGCGCGCGATGCCCTTTCCGGTTTTTGCTCAGCACCAGTGACAAGCAGGCTCCGGTGCGAACCGCATGCTCCAGCATCGGCCCAAAGTTGGTCATGGGCGCCTGTTCCAGATTCGATCGCGATGTGCCACCCACTACCGAAGGTTCACGCGTTATCGAGATTTTTTCGCAGTCGATGGCAGGGATTGATGCGCACAGAATGTGTGGAAAGCCGTGGCAACCGGCTACTTTGTATGGTTCTCCCAGTTCCGCGCCCTGAGTTCCGCGTTTCGGCACGGAGCACTGAACTACTTTCTGATGATTTTTCTTTCCAGGCAGCGCATGATGTAAGTTCGGTCGGGCTCTTCCTGGATGAAGGTCGGTGGGATAAAGCCGGCGGGAGGCAATCATGCAGACAGACGCGATCCTCTTGGAACAGTACGTGGTCACGCGGTCGGCGGAGGCGTTTCGGGAAATCGTTCAGCGCTACGCCGGGCTGGTGTTCGGCACGGCCATGCGGGTGACAAGTGATCCGGTCATGGCGGAAGACGTGGCGCAGGATTGTTTTTTCCGGTTCAGTCAGAAAGCGGATCAGGTGAAAGGTTCGCTGGCAGGTTGGCTGCACCAGGTGGCGCTGAACCAGGCGCGACGGGCGATGCGCACGCAAACCCGTCGGCAACGACATGAACAAGCAGTGGAAGTAAAGGTTTCAGATACAGAGGAATCGGCGATCGAATGGTCAGACATCTCTCCGGTGGTAGATGACGCGTTGGCAGCACTACCGGAGGAACTGCGCGAGCCGCTGGTGGCGCACTACCTGGCGGGCAGGTCTCAGGAAGAAGTGGCGGGGCAGTTGGGCATTCACCAGGGCACGGTGTCGCGGCGAATCGACAAAGGCATCGAACAGGTGCGCGATCATCTGCGCAGTCGCGGCATCGTGGTGCCGGCGGTGGGTGTGTTGGCGACGTTGCTGACCAATCATGCGGCGGAAGCAGCGCCGACTTCACTGACAACGGCGCTGGGCAAGATGACACTGGCCACCACCACCGCAGCCGGTTCAACCGTGGCCGGTATCACCGTAAGCAAGTTGGCGCTGGTTGCCGGCGTGGCGGCCATCATCAGCGTGGGCGCGATCTATGGACCGCGCCTGGTGACAAGTAACCACGCATCGGATAACACCATCAACGCAGGGAATCGTGCCATGCAACACGATGCAGCTCAACAGGGCAGTTTCAAAGAACCCAGGATCGTCGAACTCCAAACCATCAAGCTGCTGGGTCTACAGGAGCGTTTCGTCAACGGCCAGGAAGATCACGAAGGCATCTGGAAGCGGTTCATGGACCACATCGATCAGATCAAGCCTCACAGCGTCGATGGCGCCTTCTACGGTGCGAACTTCGCGACTGAATCGAAGCAGGCGCTGGACTACCTGGCGGGCATGGCGGTGGGGGATGTGATGGATGTTCCCGAGGGTTTGACCCTGCGCGAAATGCCTGCTTCGCACTACGCCGTGTTCGAATGTACGGTCGGTGAAATCGGCGCCACCTGGCAATACATTCTTGGACAGTGGTTGCAAACCACGCCGTACGACATGCCGCCGATGAGCGCAGGCAAGGCCGATTTCGAACGTTACCCGCCGGAGACCGGCTCTGCCGATACCGTGGTGCGACTACACCTCGCGATCGAAGACAAGGCAAAGAAAATAGATGTCGTCCTTGTGGATGTTCCCGGAATGAAAGTCGCCTCCTGCCGCATGGATGGCCCCAACCCGGAAGAGAAAGCGCATGAAAAACTACAGGCATGGGCACGGAAGAATGGTCTGCTGAATGAACACAAGCCGTATCATTTCTTCGGCTTCAACAATCCCACCGGCCTGGATGGCCAACCGCACGGTTACGAACTGTGGTTGCCGTTGGACAGGGATGTGCCGGCCAGCGATGGCATCGTCATCAAAAACTTTGAAGGTGCGCCTTTCCTGGCCAGAACCATGACGATGGCCGAGTTCATCACCCCCGGCAAAGGCTGGGACTTGCTGCATCCGGGTCTTCCCTGGTTCAGCGAGAACGATTACGTGTTCGCTGGCGAAGCGTTTCCCTTCTGCCTGGAGGAAACGGTCTTTGATCCTCAGGTAGCGGGGAGGCAACCAGAAGAAAGTAGTCCCATCGTTTTATATATGAGACTGAAAAAGAAATAGGCAGGTTCAGGCCGGGTGCCACAACCTTAGATATATATTGGTATACTGCCCGGACCATGGCATATCCCAGCCTGGCACATCGGTTGATTGATTACCAGCAATCGACGATTCCGCCTTTTGTGGCGGTCGAGTCTGATTGCGCCACGCCTCAGCAGCAGGAGAGGATGCATCGTTTTGTTTTGTCGATGTGTGATCGCCTTGCCGATGATCCGGGTGTGGTGGGGCTTTCGGAAATGGCAGATCGACATTTTACGTGGCAGCAGATGTACAAAGCCGATCTGCAAATGAAGAAGGATATTGTGGCGGCGGCAGGCAAGTTGAAGCGGTGGTATGCGTTGCTGCTTTCGCTGGGGTTGGCCGGGCAAGTGGTGGACGATGCGTTACGGGTGCGCACCGATACGGTGAAGCTGACGCCGAAAAAGGCGCAATTGTTGGAGCAATTCGGGTTGGTCGTTGATCGGACGAAGAGCCAATCGACGATCACGCACCCGCAACTGCGCGGCATGATGCACGGCTGGAAACTACTGGCGGAGGTGGCCGAAAGGCAGGGACGGGATGGTACGTTCTTCTTCAGCCGAGCGATCTTCGCGCCATCGTGTGAAGCGGTTCTGACGGCTTTTGGCCACAAGTTGGGTGATGCCGATGCGCTGGCGGATTACATCGTCTTTCTTGAGCAGCATGGTTTTACGCCCGAGTTCGACTTGAGTGCGGACGGCCTGGAAATGAAGGTGCGATACACCAAACCGGTGAAAGGCGCCCGGCGACCGCTTGGCGGATTCTGTCTGACGGCGAACCTTCTGCGCGGTAATCAGCCGGTCTGCAGTATTGATCTGGTCGCATCATTGAAGTTCATGCAGGCATACGACGAGATGGACGTGGACCTGCAGTCGTACGTGTTGAGCGTTTCCCGCCAATGCACCGGCTGCGAGTATTGCATCCAGACGAACAAGACTCCGCCGGTCAGAGCGGTGAAGCTGAAGCATCAAGGCACGACGATGATGGTGTGTCCGTTCTTCCTCGCCACGTGTCGCGAACAACTTGACGCGGAGACGGTTGCGATCTGGCAGCGCATGATCACACTCGATGAGAAAGTGGCCGCGCGGTCGTGAATCATCCCGCGGGCCTGGACCTGCGTGGCACCCGGCTTAAGAGGAATGTAGAAGGTCCGAACAATATCCTTGACAATCATCCGGCAGGTGATATTTTTGAGTCGGCGCTCAGGGACGCCTCCTCACGTGCGGGAAGGTCACAGATCACCCTACAGTCTCGACAGTCAAAACTCACAGAAACCTACTTTCTGCCCTTGGGTTGCACGTGCTGGGCACTTTTTGAAAGGGGTTCCTCGTGACCTGTCAACTTCCTCCCCGTCCCAATCTCGATCGTCTGAAATCGCAGGCCAAGGCGTTACTCAAAGCGCACAAGGATGCCAGTGGTGATGCTGCGCATCGGCTGAGTGCGTTGCCGCGCTTTGCCGATGCTTCGCCGCAGCACATTCTTGAAGCTGATCTGTCGCTTCAGGAAGCGCAGCATGTGGTGGCGTTGGAATATGGTTTGGCCAGTTGGTCGGAGTTGCGCAGTCGCGTGGCTTCGGGCAAGGCGAATGAAGAGCAACCGGCTGTGGTGAAGCAGGATGATGCGGTGTGGTTGCGCGGTGTGCCCTCGGAGCGGCCGCTGAAGAACATGCCGCATTGTGATGGTGTGTATGCGTGCATGCGTGTGTTGTTGAAGTCGGTCGACGTGGACGAGCAGTACCTCAGCGGGAACGTGTTTGCCGCGCTGACCGGGCAGCCGTTCCGCTTCTGGTTTGATCCGAATTTCAGTTCATGCCTGGGGTACACGTGTGAAGCGCCGGTCGGTGTGATCCTGGCTGAAGCGTTGGGCTTTGCCTGCACGTTTCACGCGGGAAGCTACGGCGATGCCTCGTGGTTCGACATCTACCAGAAGAAGCGCACGCTGGATCAGGCGCTTGTCGACAGCGCGTGGCAACAGCTTCAACAGGAGATCGATTCGGGTCATCCCGTGGTGCTGTTCGGTGGTCAGCCTGAAGTCGATCCGAAGGCGGGCCCGATCGTCGTCACCGGTTACTCGGCTGAGCGCGACCTGGTCTACTACCTGCCGCACCATCTCTGGCACGCGCCTGATGCGTGGGATGAAAGCAAGCCCCGGTGCAAGCAGGGCATTCGTGAAGAGGGTTTGCTCGGTCGCGCCAGGCCCAACGAAACCAACTGGATCGGCACCGGTTTCGCGCCGGGCCAGGGCATGGGCGGGGCGGCGGTCTGCTTCTTCGCGTTGGGTGATCTTCAAAAACAACCCACGCAACACGAGGTAGCGGTCACCGCGCTGACCCGGGCGGCTGGACTCATCGAAGGCAACCTGATCGACGAGCAGCGCCCCGAACGCCGATCGGGTGTGAAGGCGTTGGACCTGCTGGCCGCAGCGTTCGAACAGTCGGGCGATCACTACGACAACGGAGAGAAGCAAACGCCCTGGTCAAAGATGGGCGAGTCCGACTGGTGGTACGCGATGGAAACGCTGGTCGTGCCGGAGTACCGCGCGGTCGGCGCGGCGTTCATCGAGGAGTGTGCCAATGGTTTTGGCGACTTCACAACCGCGCAGCGCACCGAGCTAAGCAAAGCCCATGCATGCGCGCAGGAATCGGTTACCGGTTTCCGTCAGTTGTGGAATCACTTCCAGGCGGTGGGGTCACTTGAGTCTTATGACGATCATGTGAACACGATTAACCAGGCGTTCGCGAACCAGTCGTTCAGGCACGAAGCCGCCCGAATCGTGCGCGACATCATCCGCGCGGAAAGTCAGACGGCGGAATACTTGCGCGCGAGTCTGGGGTAAAGAATCAATCACGTTTTTGTGCATGGAGGCATGGCGACTGAAGTCGCCATGCCTTGTTTTAATCTCTCGGAGTTGTTCGTGGCACCCGGCGCAGAAGTCGCGTGTGTGAGCCGACCCCAGAGGGGTCGGCTATAGCCCATCCGTTCCGGGTGGGTTTGGCTAATTCTTTGCGATCAACCTATCTTTGCCCGGATCAATTTCATCACATCGCGGCTGACGATGTTTGGGGCGTGAAACTTTTCACCCCATTCAAGCGGTGTGACGTTGGGGTACTTGTGCATGGTTTCATCGGGGGCGAACAGGAGTTGCTTGCGCATGTTTGCCGTCGCGTGCACATCGGCGCCGGCGTCGAGCAGCATGCGGGCGATGCGGCCGGCGTTCGATCTTTCCAGCGTGACCATGCAGTTGAACAGTGGGGTCTGGCCGCCGAATCCATCGCTATCAACCGCAGCGGGGATGTTGGGGTCAGCACCTTGGTCGAGCAGCCAGCGGGCGATGTCGACTTCGCCATACTCGCCGCACAGGTGCAGCAGCGTGCCGCCGATGACGGGCGTGCCACACAGGCCGGCCCCCTCGGGTTCGCTGCGGCAACCGTACCGCGTGGGGAAGATGTCTTCGCTGGTCCAACAGCGCGTGAGCATGCCCGGGTCGCGCTTCAGGTGTGCTTCCAGCAGATCGATACGACCACGGTGGAACGCCATCATCGGCGTGTCGGGCAGTTCGAGGCCGTGTTCGATGCAGAGCTGAAGACAGCCATGTTTACCTAAGGGGTTGCGGCCATACGTTTGCAGAATGATGCCGACGGGTGCGTAGCGATCGCCATGCTCATCAGAGATTTCAACGCCGCGTGAGAGCAGGAATCGCATGTTGACATCGTCCACCATCTCACACGGATGCATGATGGCCCCGGGCAGAGGATTGCCGTGGTCGTCAGTCGACCAGTCCCACAGTTGTTCCAGTCCGTGGCTGATGGCTTGCGCCATCGCGGTTTCCTGATCGACGCCGGTCAGCCGCACCAGCAGATCGACCACATCCTGGTTCTTCAAAGCGGTAGCCGCCTTCACCGGCGTGCCCCAGGTGGCGAGCGTGGTTTGACCGCGCAGCCCCTCGTTCAACAAGAATGGTTGATCGCGGATGACCTGTTCGATGGTGGTCAGGTCACCTTCATGGATCGCCCGGCAAAGTGTGGCCCCACTGATGAGTCGCGGCCAACTGGGGTAGTCGTACGATCGCGCGAGGGTGAGCTGCGCATCGCTGAGTTGAGCGTTGTCGGGTGAGATGTCGTGCGGGTTGAAGCGTTCGAAGTCGGCGATGGCTTCGGGATCGCGCTGTCGATAGCGCGTGAGCATCGTCTTCGCTTCGTTCCGCAGGCGGTCAACGTTGGGATGGGTGGGGATTCGTCGTTTGGGCATCAGTGCGCTCCTCTGGCATTTCCCCATGTCCGCATCTTGGGGGCAGAGAAACGATGATGTTCAAACACAATGTGTACGTGACAGATGGACTTAGTCCTTCCCGCGGACCGGTGGCTTCCTGTCAGGCCACTCGCACTGTAGGCGGGGTGATCCGTGGCTGTCAACGATCCATCAGGCAGATCGAAAACTAACACTATTGCTCGCGCCTTGTGACCGCCGATGGCTGTGGTATCCTCATGGGCCTTTTGCACTCGGAGGACGCGCGATGAGTAGCGCCATCGGAATCGGTTTGGTTGGATGCGGCACGGTGGGGGCCGGCGTGGTGAACCTGTTGATCGAACAGGCGGACATGTACACCCAGCGCACGGGCAAGACGCTCGAACTGCGCAAGGTGATCTGCCGAGCGGAAGATGTCGGCGAAGCCACCGCACAGGTTCCCGCCGATGCACTCGTGCACGACCTCGATGAATTCTTTGCCACCGAGGGGATGGACATCATCATCGAGTTGGCGGGCGGCACCGGGTTCGCCAAAACCGTCGTCGAGCGCGCGTTGGCCAACGGCCAGCATGTGGTCACGGCGAACAAGGCGTTGCTGGCGGCGCATGGGCCCGAACTGTTCAAACTCGCGCGCGATAACAATGCATCCATCGGGTTCGAGGCTTCGTGTGCCGGTGGCATTCCGATCATCACCGCCATGCAGCACAACCTCACGTCGAATCGCATCACCGCGATGTATGGCATCATGAACGGCACGTGCAACTACATCCTCACGCAGATGACCGGCCAGGGCCAGGCCTACGCCGACGCCTTGGCGGACGCGCAGGAACTGGGTTACGCAGAAGCCGACCCCACGCTCGACGTGACCGGTGGCGACACCATGCACAAGCTGGTCATCCTTGCGTCGATGGCGTTCGCCCAGCAGGTGCGTGAAGCCGATGTGCCCGCCAGTGGCATCGACACGCTCGACCTGGCCGACATCACCTACGGCGATGAGATGGGCTACGCGATCAAACTGCTCGCCACCGCCGAACTGACCGACCACGGCCTGGCGCTGAGCGTATCACCGTGCTTCATTGACAAGCATGAACCGCTGGCGAATGTCAGTGGTTCGTTCAATGCGATCAGTGTGTACGGCCACGCGGTGGGGCACACGATGTATTACGGTCGCGGGGCGGGTCGCATGCCTACCGCTGCCGCAGTGATGGGTGATGTGCTGAACATTGCGACAGACGCGTATACCACGTTGTACAAAAACCTGAACCTGTGGGCCGACCAACAGCCCGCGGCCACACCCATCGACCCGGCACAATTGACCAGCCGTTACTACCTGCGGGTGAACGCGGTCGACAAGCCCGGCGTGGTGGGGCAGTTCAGCAAGATTCTCGGCGATGAAGGCATCAGTATTGCTGCGGTGAGTCAGCATGAATCTGAAGAGGGGCAGCACGTACCGGTGGTCATCATCACGCACGCCGCCTCGACCGGTGCCGTGCAGCAGGCCGCGAAGAAGATTGCCGCACTCGATGCGATTGAAGGCGACCCGGTGATGCTGCGCATCATCGATATGCCGGAAGGATAGTTAGTTCCCTCTCCCTCTTAGGGAGAGGATTAGGGTGAGGGTCAATCGTTGGGAACTCCCGCGAACCAACCTCCTCACCCAGCCTCTCCCCCACTTGGGGGAGAGGGGCAGAAGAACCCACCGGAATGATTCCCCGGAACCCACCATGGCCAGCAAAGCCTCCAACAGTCGTAAGCCCGCCGCCAAGAAAACCACGCGTGCCCGCGCGCGATCGGCCGATCCACTGTTGGTCGAAGTCGGCTGGGAAGTGGTCAATCAGTTGGGTGGCATCTACACGGTGTTGCGGTCGAAGATCCCCAGCCTCGACCAAACGTGGGGCAATCGTTACTGCCTGGTCGGGCCGTATAACGAGCAGGCCGCCTCCGTGGAATTTGAACCGCGCGCCCTCACCGGGCCGTTCGGGCAAGCAGTGAAGCGTTTGCGCGAGTGGGGTTTCGATGCCCACTACGGCACGTGGCTGGTTACCGGTAAGCCGCGCGTCGTGCTGCTCGACGTGAACAGCGTGATGCAGCGCCTCGGCGCCATCAAGTATGGCATGTGGGAACATCACCACATCGACCTGTCGAACAACGACGACATGATGAATCGGGTCACGGCGTTCGGTTTCATGGTCGAACAGTTCTTCCACGCGCTGAGTGAACGCGAGGCCGGCCGCCGCAAGATCGTCGGCCACTTCCACGAATGGATGGGTGGCACGGCCATTCCCGAAATGCGCCGCGTGGGCAGTCCGGTCGCCACTGTGTTCACCACGCACGCCACGCTGCTAGGTCGGTACCTGGCGATGAACGATCCGTGGTTCTACGACCACCTGCCATTCGTGAACTGGGCTGCGGATGCCAAGCGATTCAACATTGAAGCGCAGGTGAAACTTGAACGTGCTGCCGCGCACGGCGCGCACGTGTTGACCACGGTCAGCCAGATTACCGCCGATGAATGCGAACACCTGCTTGGCCGCAAGGTCGACCTCACCCTGCCGAACGGACTGAACATCGAACGCTACGCGGTGCTGCACGAGTTCCAGAACCTGCACCGCCGTTACAAAGAACGCATCCATCAATTTGTGATGGGGCATTTCTTCCCGTCGTACAGTTTCGACCTGGAGAACACGCTGTATGCGTTCACGTCCGGTCGATATGAATATCGCAACAAGGGGTTCGATGTCACCGTTGAAGCGCTGGCGCAGTTGAATCATCGCCTGCGTGAAGCGGGGTCGAACAAAACGCTGGTGGTGTTCTTCATCACCAAACGGCCGTACCGTTCGATCAACGCCGAAGCCCTGCGCTCCAAGGCCGTGCTGGAAGAACTGCGCGATACCTGCGAAGCGATCGGCAACCAGGTCCGCGAGCGTTTGTTCCTGCAGACGGCCGCCGGTCGCACGCCGAAGCTTGATGACCTGATGGATGAGTACTGGCGTTTGCGTTTGCGACGCACCCGCGCCGAGTGGCGCATCGGCCGGTTCCCCGCGATGGTCACGCACGACCTGCTCGACGATACCCACGATGAACTGCTGAACCACCTGCGCTCGGCCAACCTCATCAACGGCCCGGAAGATCGCGTGAAGGTGATCTACCACCCCGATTTCATCACGCCCAGCAACCCGCTGTTCGGCATGGACTACGATGACTTCGTCCGCGGTTGCCACATGGGCATCTTCCCCAGCTACTACGAACCATGGGGCTACACGCCACTGGAATGCGTGGCGCGCGGCATCCCCGCGATCACCAGTGATCTTTCTGGCTTCGGTGCCTACGTGCAAAGCCACGTCGAAGACCACGAGAACCGCGGCATCATGGTCTGCCCGCGACGGTACACCGGGTTCAAGGAATCGGCGAGCAAGGTGGCCGACTGGATGTTCGACTTTGCCCAGCAGGAACGCCGCGACCGCATCACGCTGCGCAACCGCATCGAAAGTTCAGCCGTGCAATTCGACTGGCACGAACTGATTCACCATTATGATCGTGCGCATGAAGTGGCGATGAGGCGGGCGGAGTGAGCTATGTGATATGTAGTATGTGATATGTCAGAACGATGCTCTGGCATCTACATATCACATACAACATATTACATACAACATCCTCTATAATCCGCAGGCCATGAAGTATGCCATCATCATTCCCGACGGGGCTGCCGATCATCCGCTGGATGTACTCGAGGGCCAAACGCCGTTTGAAGTTGCCCACATGCCGCATACCGATGCGATCGCCATCGCCGGTCGTCAGGGCATTGTCAGTACCACGCCCGAAGGTTTTGCCGCCGGTAGCGATGTGTGCAGCATGGCCCTGTTGGGCTACGACCCCGTGAAGTACCACACCGGTCGCGCACCGCTCGAAGCTGCCGCGATGGGGCTTGAAGTCGAACCGCAGGATTGGATTTTTCGCTGCAATCTCGTCACCGTTACCGATGGCAACATGGTCGACCACTCCGGTGGACACATCGGCACCGCCGAAGGCACGAAACTGTTGGCCGACTTTGCCGAACACGCAGCCGCGAAAGGTTTGGCCGACGGCCTGACCTTCCACCCCGGTGTGAGCTACCGCAACCTGATGGTCGATCGCGCTGGTCGTGACTATCGTGAACTGAACTGCGATCCGCCACACGACATCCCCGGTAACCCCATCACCCGTCACCTGCCGCGCGGTGGGGCGAACGCTGCGTTCCTGCAAACGCTGATGATGGAAAGCGAATCGTTTTTCGCCGACCACGAAGTGAATCGCACAAGGCGCGATTTGGGTGAGCCGCTGGTCACGCACATTTGGCTGTGGGGTCCTGGCCGACGGCCGAACATGCCCACGTTCGAAGATGTGTACGGTTTGCGCGGCAGCATCATTACGGCAGTTGACCAGCTGGCTGGCATCGGCGCGCTGAT
>JANQFT010000618.1 GCA_028277685.1 Phycisphaeraceae bacterium | reverse complement strand
ACCTGCACGCAACCATGTTCGACCGCCGCCAGCGCGTTGGCCACCGCCAGTCCGCCGTCGTTGTGGGTGTGGATGGCGAGCTTCACATCATCGCCGAGTTCCGCGCGGAGTTCATCAATCACCCGCGCCACATCGCCGGGCAACGTGCCGCCGTTGGTATCGCAGAGGACGAGGCGCGTGGCGCCACCATCGACCGCCGCACGTAAAGTTTGCAATGCGTAGTCGCGATTCGCCGCGTAACCATCGAAGAAGTGCTCCGCATCGTAAAACACTTCTGAAGATGCGGCACAGAACGCGATGGATTCACCGATCATGTCGATGTTCTCCTGCCGGCTCACGCGCAGTACTTCGTCCACATGAAGATCCCACGTTTTGCCCACGATGGTGATCACCGGCGATTGCGATGCGACCAAGGCCTGCATGCCCACATCATCGGCGGCTTTGGTGTCCTTGCGACGGGTCATACCGAACGCGCACACCTTGGCATGCTTCAGGTTCAACGTATGCGCCTGCTCGAAGAAGGCAACATCCTTCGGGTTGCTCAGCGGGTAACCACCTTCAATGTAATCCACGCCGAGCGCGTCGAGGTGCTTGGCGATCTTGATCTTGTCGATCAGGCTGAAGCTCACGCCTTCGCCCTGCGTGCCATCGCGGAGGGTGGTGTCGTAGATTTCCACATGCTGGTTGTTCGTGCTCATGTCGTTCGCCTTTCAGGGCGCTGGTGCCACTGCTGGTGCCATCACGTAACAAGGCCCCGCCAACCGGCAGGGCCTTGGTGATCTTTCCACATACGATCGCCAGTCCTACCGGTGCGTCCGGTTGGTAATCATAATGGCGATGCTGATGCTGTTGGCGTTCATGTCGGCTGGAAGTATACATGCTGAATCCCGCGAGCGTCAATTGGTTGAATCGTTAATTCGTTGATTCGTTAACTGGTTAACGAACCTCGACTTCTGCTATGATCTTCAACTCATGAACTTGAACGGCAATGTGAATATCGAGACATTCTGCCTCGGGGCGTGGCAGACCAACTGCTATGTGGTCAGCATGCGTGGGCACGATCGCTGCTGGATTGTCGACGCCGGTTACGAGGCGGAACCGATGGTCGAGTCCATCCGCCGACGTGGCTTATCGCCAACCCGACTGATTCTCACCCACGCGCATCTCGATCACATCGCCGGCATCGATACCGTCCGCCACATCTGGCCCAACCTGCCGATCACCATCCATGAGACGGAAGCCGACTTCCTGGGCGATCCCCAGCAGAACCTTTCGGTGATGGTGGGTGAGTTGATCCACGCGCCAGCCGCCGATGAGTTCATCGCGCATGGCCAGTCGCTCACACTGGGCGATGCCACGTTCGAGGTCCGTCACACGCCTGGCCACAGCCCCGGCGGCATCACACTGTACGAACCGCGCGAGGAAGTTGCCATCGTGGGCGATACGCTGTTCGCCGGGTCGATCGGTCGGCACGACTTCCCGCACTCCGATGGGCCCACGCTCATGCGGTCGATCCACGAGCAATTACTCACGCTTCCCGACGCCACCCGCATCCTGCCCGGCCACGGCCCTGCGACCACCATCCGTGATGAACGGATGCGCAATCCCTATCTGCGATAACCTCTTCTGTGGCAACCATCGTGTCGATGGTTCAGCCCGCGCGGCCGACACGGTCGCGGCCACAGCATCACCTGCAACGTTTGCCGACCGATGCACATCAGCGGTATGCTCATCGTTATGAGCACCGCTGATGTGCAAACCTTCGACGCCATCGCCCCCATGGCCAAGCGCCTGCGTGAGCAACTGCAACGTGTGATCGTCGGGCAAGACCAAACCATCGACCTGCTGATCGCCGCGGTGTTGTGCGGTGGGCACACGTTGCTGGTCGGTGTGCCGGGCCTGGCGAAAACGTTGCTCGTGCGGTCGCTGTCCGAATGTTTGGGTTGGCAGTTCCGCCGCATCCAGTTCACGCCGGACATGATGCCCGCGGATGTGGTCGGCACGGAACTGATCCAACAGGACGCCAACACCGGTGAACGCACACTGCGTTTCGTGCCTGGGCCGATCTTCGCCAACCTGGTGTTGGCCGATGAGATCAACCGCACGCCGCCGCGCACCCAGGCTGCGTTGCTGGAGGCGATGGCTGAACGGCAAGTCACCGCGGCTGGCCACACACATCGGCTTGATGCTCCCTTTGCTGTGGTCGCCACGCAGAACCCCATCGAGCAGGAAGGTACTTACCCGCTGCCCGAAGCCCAACTCGACCGATTCATGTTCAGCCTCGACATGACTTACCCCAACGAGCAGGACGAGCAACGCATCGTGGGTGAACGGTCGCCCGACGACGCGATGGACATCACCCTTGATCAGATTTGCACGCCCGATGATGCGGCCGACATGGCGCGGGTGATTCGGCTGATGCCGGTGAGCGATCACGTACGGGATTACGCGGTGGCGCTGGCCAGAGCCAGCCGCCCGGATGATGCCGCCGCCATCGACGAGGCAAAACAGTACCTCGCGTGGGGTGCCGGCCCGCGTGCCGGTCAATACCTCGTGCTGGGGGCTAAGGCGTTGGCGGCGGTCGCGGGTGAACCGGCACCGCGATGTGAGCACATCCGGTCAGTCGCACCCGCCGTGCTGGCCCATCGTATCATCACAAACTACGCCGCGACGGGTGATGGCATCACCACGCGAAAAGTTGTCCACGCGCTGCTCCAGAAAGTACAAGAACCCGGCGATTAACCGGGTTCTCGTTGTGTTCAGTTCTGTGTGATGTTGATTACTCAACAGGTTTGGTTTCCACCTTCACCGGATCGGGTGCATCAAGGTCGAACTGCGGGGCAATGGGTTTGGTGGAGGTCACGCGTTGACGGATAACGACGATTTCGTGCCGCTCGCCGCTTGGGCGTTCCACGCTCAATACCACCTGCGAGCCAACCGCACCACGCAGTTTGTCGATGGCTGAACCGAGGCTCAGCGCGTCTACATCAATATCGTCGATGGCCATCACGCTATCCCCGGCACGAATGCCTGCCGCGGCTGCGGGTGAATTCACATACACTTCCAGCACACGCAACTCACGGGGTCGTTTCTCGACCTTGAACCCAACGCCACCGGAGCGATCAACTACGACGGGCGCGGGTTCGGCTCTGGGAACGGTTTCGATCACGATCGGCTCGGGTTGTGGTGCCGGTTGCGGTTGCATGGTCACCGGTTCACGCCGCGATGCCGCAGGTTTAGAAAGTACAGTCACCGGGTTACGTGGCGCGGCTGCCGCGGTGGGTACGTCAGCGGTATCACGGATGACCTGTTTGATAATCACGTTGTTGCCACTGAGTTCCATGCGGTGCTTCAACTTGCCCACGATCGGTTGCCAATCGCTTGGGTCGATTAATTGCCAACTCACCGATTCCGCCGGGTGTGCACCGGTTTGCGTGGTGATCCAGGTGTGCTGATGCTCGAAGTCAATCACCAGTTTCTTACGCACAGGAATGTCGATGCGGATCAGGTCTTCGCCCGCCGTGGTATCACGGATGATGATCGTCTTCGGTAGCGTGACCGACGACTGGAACTCGTGCCGATCCCAACTCATGCCATAAGGCCCGCCCTTACTGCAGCCAGTTGCGGTGATCATCAGGGCCAAACCCAGCAGCCAAACAAGGTGTCTCATCGAAGACCTCACATGCAAAGTGTCAAACCGTGATTGCTTATTCATCGGCCCACACGGGCACACATGCCCAATCTGCAGGACCGGTTCAGTGATTATCGGCCGATCGTGACCAAAGCTTAGACGAAAAACTCCGGCTCTGGCGATTGCGTATCTCGAATTGCGTATTACGAATGTCCAACCAGATACGCAATACGCAATTTCTACCCGTTCAGCTTACACCCAAGGGCACGAATTCCGCCACATCGATGCCGAATCCATCCAACGCATGATACTGCTGCGGGTGATCGGTCAACAGTTTCAGGTGCGACACCCCCAGTTCCCGCAGGATCTGGCTGCCGATGCCCACGTTGAACGCCGCATCACGTCTCAATGCTGCCAGTACGTGGTCCGCCTCGTCCGGGTTCTGTTCCGGTTGCTTCAGGTGGCCCAATGTACCGGCGCTGAGGGTGTCCTGCCGCAGGTAAAGGATGGCGCCTTCGCCCGCAGCCTGAATCATCTGCATCG
>JANQFT010000566.1 GCA_028277685.1 Phycisphaeraceae bacterium | reverse complement strand
GGCCCCCTGTTCTCTCCGCAGACCTACAAACGGTTCTACCACCGTCACTACACGAAACTCGTCGAGTTTTACAGACATCACGGCGTGAAGCACATCATGCTCGACAGCGATGGTGACACCGAATTGCTGATCCCATGCTGGCTCGACAGCGGTATCGACATCGTCTTCCCCATCGAAGCCGGCACATGGGGAGCAGACCCGGTGACGCTGCGCCGGAAGTTCGGCCGACAATTGCGCATGATGGGTGGGTTCGACAAAAACCTGATTTCGATGGGCGAACCGACCGTACGTGACGAGCTACGGCGACTGCGCCCGCTGGTCGAAGAAGGTGGCTACATCCCTCTGCCCGACCACCGCATCCCACCGAGTTGCTCGCTCGGGCAGTTCAGGTCTTACGTGAACCTGTTCCGAGATATGATGTCCAGCCATACGGCAATACCATCGATCAGGTGTAACGACTAAGCTGGGTGGCATCTACCTGGCCTTCACAGTCCTTCGCCGTAAACTATTTATGTTAGCGGCTTACGTATATCACGGTTGCTAATCCCCGCTCTCTAGGCAACCTTGGACACAGATGGCTGAATTACTCGTCCCGTTTGCGTGTGCGATCCTGCGCTCGACGTTGTGCGGCGCGCATTGCATCGATCATGCTGGGTTTCTGAGGTTCCGCTTTTTCGCCCAGGTTGTGCTCTTGGGATACACGCGCAGGTCTAGGAGGCACCGAGTGGGGTTCACTGGGCGTGGCGGGTGGTTGTGTTTTCACTCCAACTGCTTGCGGTTTCACGCTCTTCGTCGGTTTCTTCTGTTTTGCCCGCTGCTCCACACGAATACGAGCGATGCGGCCTTGCACACTCAACAGTCCGGTACGTCGTTCGAGTACTTCCAGAATCAACAACAACAGTGCTGCCGCCAGTAGCCACGGGTGTAGTTCGATCAGACGCGGACGTCGGGGTAAATCCTGCCAGATCTCGTTCACCACATCGCGGGCCACACCCCCGGTCGCGCGCGAGAGTGATTCGAGCGTCGCCAGACCGATGTCATCACGCATCGGACGATACTCCGGTGAATAAGGCAGGCATATCGGCGGCATCGATACCGTGGTGTTGTCATCCAACTTCACGGTGGCGATGACGGTTTCCTCTCCGGTCAGTGAGACTTCCGTCGCCAGCGTGTCCGCGCCGGTCCAGCGCATGGTTTGTTGATTGGTTTGCGGGCTTCGCCCCAGCACACCGCGCAACACGTTGACCGTGGGCAACTCGCCGAACGAATCGAGTTCACGTTCGGGGTCAAGGTGAAGTTCCACCAGTGCCGTGCCACCGCGCAGTTTCTGGGTGACCAGCATTTTGTTACCGTGTTGATTCCCCTGACCCGCTGTCCACCTTGCCAGTGAACTGAACAATCGCCCCACATCAGGCCAGCGTGCAATATCGCCGGTGTGTTTACCGTCTGCTTCGCCGGTGTAGCAGAGCACCCGCCCCGTGCTCACTTGCCATGAGGCGATAACCGGAGCGTTGTATTCATCCACGCTTCGCGCGCCAAGGTTCGCGGTCGGCCGCAGGTAACACAGGTTGTAGCCACCGATGTTGGGGACATTGGCGAAGCGATCGCCGGCGACAGGAATCATACCGCCGGTCATCTTCACAGGCACCGGTTCTTCGATGAACGCGCTGCGCGCGACCACGATCGTATCCTGTGCGAACAGGCGGGGTAATTCGTTAGCGTCTTCGGTGAAGAAGATGCGGCCGTTGCCTCGTTTGGCGATGTCGCGCAGGAAGGCGGCATCCACATCGGTCGGTTTGCCCAGACCAATCACACTCACGGTGATGCCCGCTTTCGATGTTCTTTCCAGCAGTTCTTTGTACTTGCCGGGCTCTTCCGAATCCTGGGCATCGCTGAACAGAATGATGTGTTTCGTGCCGGCTTGCGCTTTGGCCACCATGCCCGATGCGGCTTTCAAGGCGGTGTACACAAAAATACCACCGCCCTGTGAACCGACCTTGCGAATCTTATTCGTGACGTTTTTCTTATTTTCGAGTGGCTGCAGTTCGACGATTTTGTGCGCCGAACTGTCCACCGCCCACACGCCCAGTTCGTCCATCGAGCTGAGCATCTCCGCCACCTGCACCGCACCAAGATTAGCCAGGTCCATCTTCGTACGACCACCCGGTACGGTCATCGACATCGACCCCGATCGATCCATGGCAATCACAATCGCGACGGCCAACTTGCGATGCTCACGTCTCAACTCCATCGAAACAGGCATGATCGGTTCGAGCGGACTCTTGAAGTAACCACCCGGCCCGAACGATTGCTGGCCACCGGTCATCATCATGCCGGCGCCGGTTTCCTTGACCCACGCGGCAATGTTCTCCATGCCAGCCTTACCGACCTGCTGGGCAGGTACGTTTTCCAGTAACACCGATGAGTAGCCGGCCAACTCTTCCAGCGACCACGTGCGCGTTGCGGGGTCGACCTGCTGTACTTCTAACCGACCACGTTTGAGTAACTCCACCAGTTGTGAATTGGCAGCGGGTGAAACCACCAGCATCGGACGCGACCCATGGATGCCCACCAGTACACGGGCCAAGTTGTTTTCGGGAATCGGATCTTCGTCGTTCGACCACACCCGCAGTTGATATTGTGCCGTGCCGGGTTGGTCAGCTTTGTCACGGAAGGTCAGGCGACTTAATCCTGCGGGCATGTTTCGTTTGCCTTCGCTGATCAGCTCGCCGTTACGCAGCAACCGGTAGCTCACTTCCTGGGGTAAACCGCTGCGTACCCACGCAGTCACCATGTACGATTCGCCGGGGGTGATGCCGATCGGGGTGTCGAACCGATCTACCGCCAGGTCGCCGGCCAACGGGCGATGCAGGAGATAATGATCGACCCCGATCTCGCGCGATGCAGCTTGCGCAACGGCGCCC
>JANQFT010000518.1 GCA_028277685.1 Phycisphaeraceae bacterium | reverse complement strand
GTGCGACGATGGGGTTGCTGCCGGGCGTGCGGGTCTGGCCGAAGCCCCACAGGCTGTAGCCCACCACCAGGCCGGTCAGCAGGAACATCGCCGCGAGCGAACCTACCACGAACACGCGACGCACCACGCTGCGCTGACGATGCCCACCCGCTTCCACCTCCATGGCGTTGCCATCTAGGAGCATCGCGCGTTCGAGGTGACGATGCACTTCCTCCATGATCCATAGCGGTGCATCGGGTTCAGGTAACCCAGATAGCGCTTTGCGATCACCGGCCATCGCATCGACATACGCCAACATCTCCGGCTGATCGCGGAGGGTCTGTTCAACCTGATCGCGCTGTTCGGGCGCGAGGTTGCCCTCGATGTAATCCAGCAGTTGTTGTTCGTCGTATCGTTTAGCCATGGCTGACTCTTGACTCCGCTTTCGCTTCGGTCACCACCGCCTCACGAAGGGCTACCCTGGCCCGGAATAACCGAGACTTGATCGTCCCGACCGGCACGCCCATCACCTCCGCAATCTCCTGATAGTCCATCCCCTGCAGGTCTCGCAAGAGGATGACACTGCGGAGATTTGCCTCCAGCCGGCCTAACGCCGCCATCAGCATTTCGACTTGCTCTGCTTGTTCGACGCGGTGCTCAGCGGTTGGTTCCCGGTTCTGGGCGATGAGGGCCTTCAGTTGGGCTGCCTGGTCACCGTCACCGCCGGTGGGTGTCTCCAAACTGGTGGTTTGACGGACTTTACGCCGTCTTAGGTGCGATATCCCGACATTCACCGCAATTCGGAACAGCCATGTGCCAAACTTGCTGTTGCCCTTGAAACTATCGACATGCTGCACCGCTTTCATCAGTGCATCCTGCGACACCTCGGCTGCATCATCGGCATTGCCGAGCATCCGCAGGCATTGGTGATAAACCCGCCGGTGATACGCCCCCAGCAGCTCGCCCAGCGCCCCTCGGTCCCCACGTTGCAGTTGACGCACCAACTGTCGTTCGCGTTCGGGGCTGAGTGGAGGGTGTTGCACCATGAGTATCGTTACGTTGAGCCGGGTGGGCTGTTCGTCTGGACCAGACGACACCACAAACCCACGCGGCGTGTCCTTTCGCATGTGTGATGGTACTATGAGCGATGCAAAGTCGGAAGTGGGAAGTCGCAAGTGGGAAGTCGTTGCTGTTTCCCATTTTCGGTAACCCCTGGTCCGCCTTCGTGCCTCCGTGCCTTGTTGTCTCAATGCCTTCACCAAACGCTCATGACCGACCAAACAAGCTATATTTCCCCGCTCACCACCCGAAACGCCTCGCCTGAGATGCAGGCCATCTGGTCGCCGCATCGTAAATTCACGACTTGGCGCAAGCTCTGGCTCGCGCTGGCCGAAGCAGAAAAGCAACTGGGCCTGCCGATCACAGATACCCAGATTGCCCAGCTTCGCGAGCATCTGGACGACATCGATTACGATGCCGCCGCCCAATACGAGCGCGATCTGCGACACGATGTGATGGCCCACATTCACGCCTACGGCGATGTCGCGCCTGAGGCCAAACCCATCATTCATCTCGGGGCAACCAGCCAGTTCGTCAACTGCAATACCGAACTGCTGCAGATTCGTGATGCCTTGCAACTCATCGCGGCCAAACTGGCCACGGTCATCGATCAACTCGCCACCTTCGCCGCTGAACACCGCGCGTTGCCGACGCTGGGCTTCACGCACTATCAGCCGGCCCAACCCACCACTGCGGGTAAACGTGCCGCCCTGTGGGCACAGGACCTGGCGATCGCACTGGACGAAGTGGAACACCGCATCGACTCCCTGCGGTTCCGCGGCGTCAAAGGCACCACCGGCACGCAAGCATCCTTCCTCGAACTGTTCGACAACAACCATGAACTGGTCGAGCAACTCGACCAACTCGTTACCGAGAAGATGGGTTGGCCGCTCGACCGCCGGTTGACCATCAGTGCCCAGACATACCCGCGTGTGGTGGATGGCCTGGTCGCTTCATCCTGTGCCGCCGCGGCTGCGGCATTGGCCAAGTTCGCCGTCGACATGCGCCTGCTCGCCAACCGCAAGGAACTGGAAGAACCGTTCGCCGCCAGGCAGATCGGCTCCAGCGCCATGCCGTACAAGCGGAATCCCATGCGGTGCGAACGCATCGGCGGCCTCACCCGCTTCGTGATCGGCCTGACGCAAACACCCTTCATCACCGCGGCTGAACAGTGGTTCGAACGCACGCTGGATGATTCATCTTGCCGCCGTCTCACGCTGCCCGAACCGTTCTTGGCCCTCGATGGGGCGCTGGATGTGGCGATCAACGTGACGAACGGCATCGTCGTGTATCCTAAAACCATCGAAGCCAACCTTGCCGCCGAACTGCCGTTCATGGCCAGTGAGAACCTGATGATGGCCGCCGTTTCCAACGGGGCCGATCGCCAGGAAGTGCACGAACTCATCCGCCAGCATGCCCAGGCCGCCGCATTGCGTGTGAAACAGGAAGGCTGTGCGAACGATCTGCTCGAACGCCTTGCCGCCGAATCGGTATTTGCAGGCGTTGATTTCGCATCCGTGCTAAACGCCTCACAGTACATTGGCCGTGCCCCCGAGCAAGTGGATG
>JANQFT010000503.1 GCA_028277685.1 Phycisphaeraceae bacterium | reverse complement strand
AACTGAGAACGAAGCTACCACCGCCACCGCAACAGCAGAACCCCAAACGCCGTACCCGGCCAGTCCTGATGGTGGCGAAATGCTCGACTGTCTGATCGACGAACTTCAATTGTGCGTGGGTTACCACGCCTCGATGTTCGACGAGCGCAGCGTCGACAAACTGGTGTTCCTTGGTGGCGAAGCGAAGCAACGAAACATGTGCCAACGGATTGCCCAAGCCATGCGCTTACCTGCGCAAGTGGGCGATCCTCTGGCACGCCTGGCGCGGTCCAGTAACGGGCCAGCTCCGGTTAACGTCGATTTGCGGCAAACCCAACCCGCCTGGGCAGTTGCCATGGGCCTGGGCCTGCTGCCGGTCAACCTGTGATGCGAGAACTTGCGATGATGCCCAAAGAATACAATCGCAACAACATGAGCTTCCTGCCGGAGGATTACATCCAAAAGCGGGTTGAACGTCGCACCAACCTCATCTGCCTGTCGTTGTTCGGCGTGGTGCTGATCGGTGTGGTCGGTGCGTATGTGGTGACGAATGGTCAACGCATGCAGGTGCTCAAAGACCAGAAACAGATCAACGCGCAATACGCCGAGGCAGCGAAAAGCCTCGCTCAACTTACCGAGTTACAACAACGCCGAAAACAGCTACTTTCAAAGGCGCAAGTCACCGCCACGCTGATCGAACCGGTGCCGCGATCCAATCTACTGGCGGAACTGATTAATCGCATGCCAGGCACGGTTACGCTCACCGAATGCAAACTCGCCAGCAAGAAACTGGCCGCGCCCAAACCCAAGCCTGTCGCGGCCGCATCTGCCCTGGCCAACGCCAAGCAGGCTGCCGAGCAGAAGCAGCAGGCAAAGGCCGCTCCCGCAGCGCCACGCTATCTGGTCACCATCACCATGGAAGGCTTGGCTCCCACCGACATCCAGGTGGCGCAGTACATGACCGAGTTGGCACGCTGCGAATTACTGGATGAAGTTGATCTGGCGTACTCCGAAGCCGAACGCGTCGACGACATCACCATGCGCGAGTTCAAAGTCGTGATGACCCTTGATGAAGCAGCCGACGTGAGATTGATTGAACCGCTGCTTGCGCCTGGCGATGGCAACGACCGGGAGGTGGAGCCCGCCATCAAGCGCAATGTGTTCGGCCGAACCCGATTACAGGCCAGTGTCCCCACCCAGGAAACAGGAGAGTAACCCATGCGTTTTGGCTTACGTGAACTGGTGTTCCTGTTGGTGTTGCTGGGTTTGCCCGTGGCGGCATACTTCTTTGTCTTTGCGCCAACCAATGCGCAGATTGAACAGGTCCGCAAGGAAAACCTGATCAAGAAGGGCAAGCTCGATCAACTCCAGTTGGCCCGGCACATCGAAGACATCGGTGTGGAAATCGACAAGCTGGTCCAGGCGATCGACCTGTTTGAAGCCAAGCTGCCTGCCGCCAAGGAAGTGGAGGTCATTCAGCAGGAAGTGTGGCAACTGGCCACCCGCCGCGGACTGAACCAGCGCAGTTTTCGGCCGGACAAAACCATCGCTTCGACCAGTTATTCCGAGAAGCCGATCCACATGGAAATCAGCGGCGACTTTAAGGGATTCTACGGTTTTCTGCTCGACCTCGAACGCCTCAGCCGCATCACACGCATCCACGACCTTGAACTCGAAAAACAGAAAGACAACGAAGGTTTCGTCAACGCCAAGTTCACGCTGACCATCTACTTCGAACCGCCCAAGCCGAAGAACACACCCATCGCGAGGGCTGCCGGATGAACCTGGAACAATTGCAACAATCCGATGCTCCGCCCACGCCGCCGCCCGCACCGTCGGGTGGTGAGGTGTCTGCGAACGAGCAACCGATCTCACTCGATCTCGGTTCCTCGTCCGCCAACCCATTGGAAACTTCCGAGACAGTGGCAACGAAGCGCCGCATCCCCAGCGGCGTGGTTCTGTTGGTTGTCGTGTTGGTGGTGGCTGGCGGTGCACTGTACGCCATGCGGCTGGGTGGTTCAGTCAGCAAGTCTGACACCACCGCCAGCGCCGCGGAAATCGCCATCGCACAAGCGCTGGCAACCCTGGGCGCGAATGCCACAGCGCCGGCCGCTGATGGTCAAACAGCAGGCAAGCCGCTTGAAACAACCGATGAAGTGATCGCCCGCTTCGCCAACGATCCTACCGGCAAGCAGGTTTCACTCGATCAACTCAGTAAGAACCCGTTCGCCCGGGCCGGTGGCGCCCAGGTGACTGAGGTCGGCCTCGATGAAGCGGGCCCCAACGCCACGCCCGCGCAGCAGAACCTGCGCAAGATTCGAGATGAACTGTCACGCCTGCAATTGCAAACGGTGATGAACGGTCGCGTACCCCTTGCCGTGATCAACGGGAAGATCGTGCGCGTTGGCGACAAGTTCGGCAGCTTCCGCATCACGGCCATCGAGCGCATGAGCGTTGTGCTCAGCGCAGCCGGCAAGACCTACCACCTCACTATGGAACAACCACGCATGGGAGGCGATTGAACCGACGCACATGACCATGCCCACTGTCCATGACGACACGCGCGATGACCCCAACGGGATCACTGCGCATGCTGCGCAGCAAGGTGTGGCCGATCTCTGGACGCCAGCCGAACCCGCGGCCGAAACCGTCGACCTCGGTCAGCGCCTGGCCGACAGCGGGGTGATCAATGCTTCGGAACTCACCCAGGCCCGTAAGGTTCAAAAGCAGACGCCGGGCAAACGTCTGACCGACATCCTCATCGGCATGGGTTGCGACGAGGAAGCGGTGCAGCAGGCCGTGGCCGAAGAATCCGGTCTGCCGTTCACCCGCGTCAGCCCCGACGATGTGGACGAAAAACTGCTGCATCGACTTGGCGTGGACTACTGTAAGCAAAACAGCGTGGTGCCGTTGCATCAGTCCGGCACGCGCATCGTGGTGGGCGTGACCGATCCGCAACGCCTGTTCATGTTGGACGAAGTACGCCAGCGCCTCGCCCGGCCGGTGAAGGTGGTGCTGGTGACGGCAGGCGATATCGCCGCGGTGATCGAAGCCTTCACCGAAGAACAGGAAGCCGACCTCGCCGTTGACGACATCATTGCCGACATCGATGAAGACGATGTGGAAGTGGTTGAAACGGAAGAGGAAGACGTCGACCTGGAGAAGCAGGCTGGCGAAAGTCCGGTCATCCGCTTTGTGAACTACCTGATCTACGACGCGGTGAAGGCCGGCGCTTCGGACATTCACATCGAACCGCAGGAAAAACGCCTGCGCATCCGCTACCGCATCGATGGCATCCTGTTCGAATCGATGAACCCGCCGCAGCACATGCATGCGGCCATCGTCTCACGTCTGAAGATCATGGCGAACCTTGACATTTCCGAGCGTCGCCTGCCGCAGGATGGTCGCATCCGCATTGTGCTGCATGGGCGCAAGCTCGACCTGCGTTTGTCGACGCTGCCCACTGGCCAAGGCGAAAAGGCGGTCATGCGTATTCTCGATGCTCGGTCGATCCAGGTCTCACTGGAAGACCTGGGTATGCCTGAAGACACGTACACCATCTGGAAACACCAGATCGATCAGCCGCACGGCATCCTGCTGGTAACGGGGCCGACCGGTTCGGGTAAGTCCACCACGTTGTACGCTTCGCTGGGCACGATGGATCGGCAGAAGCTGAACATCTCCACCGTGGAAGATCCGATCGAATATCACCTGGAAGGAATCAACCAGGTTCAGACGCACGAAAAAATCGGCATGACCTTCGCCGCGGCGTTGCGTTCTCTGTTGCGCCAGGATCCCGATGTGGTGATGGTCGGCGAAATTCGTGATGACCAAACCGCATGCATCGCGGTGCAGGCGGCGCTGACCGGTCACCTGGTGCTCAGTACGTTGCACACCAACGATGCACCATCGTCCATCACCCGGTTGATCAACATCGGTGTCGAACCCTACCTCATCGGCGCAGGCGTCAATGGTGTGTTGGCCCAGCGCCTGGTGCGCCGCATCTGCCCCGACTGCAAAGAACTCGAAGCGCCATCCGAAGAGTTTGCCGAACACCTGATGATGCACGGTGTCAACGTCGACCAGATCGCCAAAGGCACTGGTTGCACCAAGTGTCACAACACCGGCTACCGCGGCCGTGTGGGTTTGTATGAAATGCTGATCCTCGATGACGTGTTGCGCGACGAGATCACCAAAAGTCCCAACGTCACCGAGTTCCGCCGGCTGTGTTTGGAACGCGGCATGAAAAGTCTGCGCGCCGATGGGTTCGGCAAAGTGGGCGAAGGTCTGACCACCGTCGAGGAAGTTCTCCGCGTCACCCAAAGCACGAGTTAATTGTTTAGCGGCAGACGCGCAGCGTCACCGCCCGGAACGCGAACATGAAATACCACATTGACGAAATCCTCCGCAAAGCCATGGACGCCGACGCTTCGGATATCCACATCGTCGCCGGCCACAAACCCATGATCCGCATCCACACCAAGATGACGGAAATGGAAGGCTACGAAGTACTCACCCCCGACGACACCCACGCCATGGTCAAACACATGGCCGGTCCGGAGCAGATGGAACGCTTTGAAACGCAGCGCGACTCCGACTTCAGCTACGCCGTGCAGGGCCTTGGCCGTTACCGTGTGAACGCGCACGTCCAACGGCAAAGCCCTGCCATTACCATGCGTGCGATCAAGGAAGAGATCCCGCCGCTCGCATCGCTCAATCTGCCGGAAGTGATTGCCAAACTCACCTACCTGCCGCGCGGCCTGGTGCTCGTCACCGGGGCCACCGGTTCGGGTAAGTCCACCACGCTCGCTTCGATGATCCAGGAGATGAACACCCGCTACAACAAGCACATCATCACCCTGGAAGATCCGATCGAATACGCTTTCAAAAGTGAAAACTCCGTCATCGAACAGCGCGAACTCGGCTGCGATGTGCCCACGTTCGCCAGCGGTTTGAAGCACGCTCTGCGTCAGGACCCGGACATCATCCTCGTGGGCGAAATGCGCGACCTTGAAACCACCGCCAGCGCCATCACCGCTGCCGAAACCGGTCACCTGGTGCTTAGCACGTTGCACACCAACAGTGCCGCCTCCACGGTGGAACGTGTGGTCGACATGTATCCCACCGGTCAGCAGAACCAGATTCGCGCAATGCTGGCCAACACCATCCAGGCGGTCATCAGTCAGCAGTTGTTCAAGCGTTGCGATCAGCCCGGCATGGCGCCGGCGCTCGAGATCATGCTGGCCACGCCCGCCATTCGTAACCTGATTCGCGAGAACCGTACGTTCGAAATTCCCAACGTCATTGAAACCAGCCGTGCGATGGGCATGCAGACGTTGGATAACGCCATCGCCGCCCTGTACTTCAACGGCATGATCACCAAGGAAGAGGCCGTCGCGAAGGCTGTCCATCCGGACAAGTTGTCGAGAACGTTAGCCGCATAAGGAAGAGCGACAGCGATCAGCGATCAGAACCGCAGCTCTGACCGCTGACTTCTGAAGCTCTGGAAAACCATGCATTACCGCTACCAGGCCAACGGACCGAACGGACAAGTCACCACCGGCATGCTTCAGGCTGCCAGTGCCCAGGAAGCCGCTGCACAACTGCGCGCCCAGGGTCATCAGGTCACCAGTCTCACGCCGGTCGAAAACGCCAGCCGCTCCTTCATGGAGAAACTGAAGCAGGCGAACGCAGGTGGCCCCGGTCCGAAGGATGTCCTGAACTTCACCACCCAGCTTGCGGTGATGATTCGTGCGGGCATTAGCATTCGTGCCGCCATCGAAGGCATTGCCGATCAAACAGATAACCCCAACTTCAAAAACGTACTGCTTGGGTTGAAGGCCGATGTCGAAAGCGGCAAGCCGTTCAGCGATGCGCTGGGTAAACATCCCAAGCTGTTCAACTCGCTGTACGTGAACATGGTGCGCGCCTCGGAAATGAGCGGTTCGTTCGCGAAGATGCTCGACCGCGTGGCGTCCTATCAGGCCCAGCAGATCGAAACCCGTGCCATGGTGCGCGGCGCGATGATCTACCCCGGCACCATCTTTACCATGGCGATCGCCGTCACCATCTTCCTGCTGGTGTTCGTATTGCCGCAGTTCGGCAATGTGTTCAAAGGCAAGGAACACATCCTGCCTTGGCCAACGGTGTTCCTGATGGGGCTCAGTGATTTCATGGTGCAGTGGTGGTGGGCGGTGGTGGGCGGCATGGTTCTGGTGCTGGGTGGTTGCTACGGCTTCTACAAAACCGATGTCGGTCGTGAATGGTTCGACAAACTCAAACTCATCGCCCCGATCTTTCAGCGCATGTTCCGCGCGCTGTACATCAGCCGGTCGCTGCAAACCATGGGCGAACTGGTCAACGCCGGCGTACCCATGCTTGAAACGCTGGCCATCACCGGCGACATCGCGGGCAACGTGTTCTACCGTCGCTTGTGGCGCGGGGTGCATGCCGGCGTGAAGCAGGGCAAGAAGATCAGCCAGGACCTTGGCCGCACCAACCTGTTGCCCAAGAGCGTCGTGCAGATGATCTCCGCCGGTGAAGAATCGGGCAAACTTGGCGAAGTGCTCGACGAAATCAGCGCGTTCTACGCCAAAGCCCTCCGCGAAACCATCAAGCTGGTCACCGGCATGATCGAACCGGTCATGATCCTGTTCATGGGCGGCATCGTCGGCTTCATCGCCATGGCGATCATCCTGCCCATCTTCAAGATGAGCAGCCTCGTGAAGTGATGTTCGATGTGCGATCTTTGATCGATGATCTGAGATCGACGGAGCATTCGTCATGAAGACTGAACTGAACAATATGCGGCATAAAGCAGATCGCAGATCGAACATCGTCGATCGTCGATCACGCGGTTTTACTTTGATCGAAACCGCCATGACCATCGCCATCGTCAGCATGGCGGTGTTGGCGATGGTCGCGGCGCAGCAGGCGTATCATCGGCAGAACTACGGGGCGGCCGAGCGCAGTACCGGCATGATGCTGGCCAATGAAATTCGCGAGCTGGCGCTAG
>JANQFT010000474.1 GCA_028277685.1 Phycisphaeraceae bacterium | reverse complement strand
AGCACGCCAAACAGGCCGGGGCCAACGCAACGCTTCACGTGACAGGCTACTACAACAAGCCTTCGCAGGAAGGACAATACCGCCATTTCATGACGATCGCGGACAGTGTTGACCTTCCGATCGTGCTGTACAACATTCCCCCGCGCTGCGTGGTGGGTTTAGAGATCGAGACGATCGTACGTCTGGCAGAACACCCGAACATCGTGGCGATCAAGGAAGCCACCGGCTCGTTTGAGTTGGCGTCGGAGATTGTCGAGCGCACGGATCTGACCGTGATCAGCGGTGATGATGCGCTGACGTTGCCGTTGATAAGCATCGGCGCGAAGGGTGTAATCAGTGTGGCGTCAAACCTGTTACCTGATCGTGTGCGTGCATTGACCGATGCGGGCCTGGCCGACGACGTGGCGGCGAGCCGTCCGATTCACGCGGAACTGTTCCCGCTGTGCAAGGCGTGCCTGAAGCTGGCGGTGAATCCGGTGACGATCAAGACAGCGATGCAACTTGCAGGCCGTGATTCAGGCGAAGTGCGCTCACCCCTTTGGAAAATGGATGAGGCGGGTCGCGCTGAACTTGGCGAATTGCTCAAGCAGTATGGGGTGATGTCTTAGGGTGGTAGCAACGCGGCATAGCCGCGTCGCTTCATAGTTCCACGTTCTGAGTTAATCTATACCGGTCGTGCGTTCTGCACCGATTTTGCGTGGTTCCCACGTTCTCTGCGTTCTCTATTTTCTCATGCACGTTGCCTGCGCACGGGGTGAATCGTACTTTCAAGTCGGCACAACACCGCCCACCGATCCAGGGCAACGAACCGTACCCACCCGAGGCCAACCTGAAGGAGCCCCACCATGCGATCCTATCACCTGATTGCGACGGCGGGCCTGTTGATGACGCTGTGTACCATGCCGGCTAACGCCCAGTCCAACTCATCGCTTGAGCTGACGGGCACGCTGCGCGACTTCCAGCAATCTCACCCGGACATGCAGTATCCGCAAAAGAGCTTCGGCAAGCGGACAGGCATGGTGCTCAACACGTTGGGCGAAGATGGCAAGCCCGTGCTCGACCCCAACTACCGCAACGGCAACTTTGCCTACGCCATGGTGCACAGCATCGAATCATTCAACCAGTGGTACCGCAACGTCGACGGCGTGAATCAATCCACCAAGCACAGTATCACCCTGACGGATCCGGATGGCGATGGTGTGTTCCGTTACGAAGCCTCCAAGCACAACGGTCAATCGTTCTTCCCGCTGGATGGCAAGATGTTCGGTAACGAAGGCCACAGCCATAACTACCACTTCACCTACGAAATTCACACCAAGTTCACCTACACCGATCCGGCGAATCGCAACGACATGGTGTTCAATTTTTCCGGCGATGACGATGTGTGGGTATTCATCAACAAAAAGCTGGTGGTTGACCTTGGCGGTGTGCACTCTGAAGTGCATGGTTCGGTGAACGTGGATGACATCGCCAGCGAGATCGGACTTGAAGTTGGCAAGACTTACGACTTCGACTTCTTCTTCGCAGAACGCCACCTAGTGGAAAGTAACTTCACCATCAGTACCTCGATTCAGTTCATCTCACCACTGTACGACTAAGAAGCCCACGGGCAACAAAGGGTTGTGTTGCCTGCTCATCTGACCGGGCGACGGATGAATAATCCGTCGTCCGGTTTGACGCGCTGGGTGGCAACTCGAGGTCTTTTGTTCCGACAGGGCCTTCACATGGTTGCGTTCTTGTTCAGGCGGAAGTTTGGGGAGTAATCTGCATGTTAACGCGCACTAATAATCGCGCAAGAGTTGCCGATTTGCATGTGATCTGTGTTAGCTGCCGCGATGCGTGACAGGCCCGACCCCGTTTACTCATTGTGAAGCGCGATTTCTGCCTTAGCGCATAGAAAAACCGACCTGCCCAGTCGGTTCTCTTCTTCCCAGCATGTCCCTGACTCGCTCGCCGTCGACGTTCAAATGAACATTGTGACGAACGCAAATACCATGCTCACCAAGACGATGATTCCAGGTTGATCATCAAACTGACGCATCGCGGGTACTCCAGCTTCAACCCGTATGCGCCCATACAACAAAAGGGGCACGCGCGTTGAACTTGCGTGTCCCTCTCATCTCTACATGGCCTGTCGTCCACAGCCAGTGGACAGTTAAACAATACCAC
Source organism: Phycisphaeraceae bacterium (assembly GCA_028277685.1). Lineage (GTDB taxonomy): Bacteria > Planctomycetota > Phycisphaerae > Phycisphaerales > Zrk34 > JANQFT01. The sequence continues at coordinate 9,748 of JANQFT010000474.1, read as the reverse complement.
GCCAAAAGGGTGAGTCAAACAAAACTAAGGGAATTACCCGAGTTCGTGCCAACGCTTCTTGATTCGGGTAAATTCATCATTCTCATAGCGTTACGGTTCCCAATACTCCCGTCATCGGCTAATCTGCCAGCTTCAACATGATCAGCTTAGCCGCCATTCTGCACCGCATTGATCCTTTCGCGATCCAGATCAGCCGCGATGTGGGTATCCGGTGGTATGGCCTGTCGTATCTGGCGGGCTTCGCGCTGGCATATCTGATTATCTGGTGGTTTGCCAAGCGCAGGCGAGCACAACTGGCCCCGAACCACGTGGGAGATTTTGTGGTGGCGGTAGCGATCGGCACGGTCATCGGCGGACGACTGGGCTACTGCCTGTTCTACCAGCCGGAACTGCTGCTGAGTTGGCGGGTCGTGGCATTGTGGGATGGCGGCATGGCCAGCCACGGTGGAATCATCGGCATCATCATTGCCAGCATCATCTTCGCCCGGCGGAACAACGTCAGCGCCCTGCACCTGCTGGACCTGACCGTCCTCGGCGGAACACTGGGCGTGTTCTTCGGCCGCATAGCCAACTTCGTGAACGGCGAACTCTACGGCCGGGTGTGCGAACCAGCCGCCAAATGGGCCGTCCGCTTTCCGCAGGAACTCGACACGCAGATGCAGCAGCCGCAGGTCATACTCATCACCCAGCGCGTGCGCGAGTTGATTGCCGAAGGCGTCCTGCAACCGGTAGGCGATGCGTATCAGAACCTGTTGCACGGCGTGCAGACGAATGATGAGATCGCCAACCTGGTAACCGCCCTGCCGTTGGAGATTCTCCCCGCGCGTTACCCCTCACAGATCTACCAGGGCCTGCTCGAAGGCTTGGCCGTGTTCATGATTCTCGCGATCATCTGGTGGTGGGCACGCAAGCCCGGCATCATCAGCGGATGGTTCCTCGTGCTGTACGCGGTGATGCGCATCATCGGCGAGCAGTTTCGCGAACCGGATGCCCACCTCAAGAACGCCGAGTTCGCCATGATCGGCATCACCCGCGGACAACTGCTGAGCATCGGCATGCTGGCCCTGGGGCTTGGCTGCCTGATCTACTGGAGTCTGCGCAAAGTCGATCGCATCAGCGGCTGGGGACCAAAGGGCATAGCGTGTGCCCTACAACGATCTCAGGTCCTGAGTAAGAGTTGACAGGATGTACAGGATTGACGGGATTGTTATGAAGCTATCCATACTATCCCGTTCATCCTGTCAACTCTCTTCCCCGGCGATCATCTTCACATGCATGCCCACCCCCGGGACATCGTATTCATCCCCTTCACGTTGCCAGCCGACTTTCTCGTAGAACGCCACCGCACCGAGCCGCGCGCTACACCAAAGCGCCTGCACGGATGAGGTGTTCGCCAGATCGCGCTGGACGTAATCAATCAACGCCCGTCCCACGCCCTGTCCTCGCATTTCCAGGGGTGTCGCCATACCGCGCAGACGCCATGATGAGTTGCCACCTTCCTGCGTGAGCATCAGGCTCAAACAACCCACGCACTGGTCGCCATCGAATGCACCATAGTGCCGTGTGGTGGGTGAGGTGTCATCGTCAAACGCATCGGTCGTGCGGTCGGTCCCGGTGATGATCACATCGTGACGCAGTTGAATGATCTGCTCCACCGGCGCGCGGCGTAACCGCAAGGTGCGCTCACCCAACGTGACCGACTCACCATCCTCCCCCGCCGTGATCTGTTTCTGATACCCCTTCCACCCCGGACAGAACTTCGTATGCCACCGCCACAGTCGCCCCATCAACGAGCGCGGCTTCCGCTCCGCATGTTTACGCATCGGGCACGTGCGACAGCCTGCTTTATTTGATGCACCCATGGTGGTGAATGTAACAAACCATTCACTCGGGTTCCACGTGTTTCAATGCTGCGCCGTTGATGCAGTAACGCAAACCCGTCGGTGCCGGTCCATCATTGAACACATGGCCCAGGTGGCCGCCGCATTGACTGCAGAGTACTTCGGTGCGCACCATGCCGTGGCTGCGGTCGGTTTCGGTGACCACGGCACCCTCGTTTACCGGGGCAAAGTAACTCGGCCAGCCGGAGCCGGACTCGAACTTGGTTTCGCTTTTGAATAATTCATTGCCGCAGCCAGCGCAGGTGTACATGCCGGGCGCGTGAATCTGGCAGTATTCGCTGGTGCCGGGGCGTTCGGTACCCTTCTGGCGGAGGATGCGATACTGCTCGGGTGTGAGAATCTCGCGCCACTCGGCGTCGGTTTTCGTGATGGGATACACCATGGTATTCGCCTCGCGCGGCGCGGACGCCGCCGGATACGATGCACCATCGCAACCGAACAACGCCAGCATGATGACAAAGAGGATCGCTCTCATGTCACATCATACGCACGGTGTTCACGAGGAGTTCGGTTCTTCGCTGATGTCCACCGCGCGATAACCACCCTTCGCCCGGAACCAGAGGATAAGACCGATCAAAGCGACACACACACCTGTGGGCAAAACTGAAGCCTTCCACAGGGCATTGACCTTCGCATCGTTGCGTACTTGCTGGATCGTTTGCGTCTGTTCAGGGGAAGATACCTGTGCGACCTTTTCGGCATCCAGCGCGCGGTACGAGCCAAACAGGCTTAGCTGCGTCTCTTCCATAGTGACCTGTTCATAAAGGGCGGCGTCGGCATTTCGCAGATCCACATCAATTTGCTGATCCTGAAGAACGCCGAGTAATGGCGTGCCGATGATGCCTGCCGCCAGCATGCCCGCACCGCCTACTGCATTGATGGTTAGCGCCCCACCACGTGGAAAACGTTCTGATACCAGACCCAACATACAGGGCCAGAAGAACGTTTGGCCGATGGCATACACGGTTGCAGCGGCAAGAATCCATATACCTGCAGCCATTGACAACGTCGCGATGCCAATCGCTGCGGCACCAGCACTGATCGCCAATAATCCTAAAGGACCGCACGCTCGAACAAACGGCCCAGAGAAGAACCGAAGCACCAGCATGACAGTTGCAGAGTAGATCAACACCCAGCCCGCGTCGATGGGATTACCAAACAGCGACTCACCCAGCTTGGCCATCGCAGGCCCCATCAGTTCCTTAATCCATTGGTCGGTGGTCAGTTCGGTAATCGCCAGTGGAAGCATGATTAAAAGGAAGATGATGAACAACCCGCGCCCCATGGCTCCGCGCACGTAGACCATGAATGGAATCATAAGCCCCAACGTAATCAGCGCATTCGTGCCGCGAATCGTCCAGTTACTCGCACCTTCATCCGTTTGCCAACCCCACAGTTCATACAACGTCTTGCTGCCTTCAGTCAACTCGGGGTAAATTGACGAAGCAAACCGCATCAACTCAGAAACCATAAGGAACAAACAAATGAACATACCGATGATGCCAGCTTCGGCGCACATCGCACGATAGCTTGTGCCGCTGGCCACACGCTCCTGCACAGGGAATTTGCGTCCCAGCATTAGTACCGCATACAGAGTCACCGGCACAAAGATCAGCGCAACTTTCCATTGCCAATTCACTGCGCCCGTTTCAGTTAGTAACCATGCAAAGCTGCCTTCAGTCTGCCCCTTTGCCTGTTCCATCAGCATGATGACCAAGCCCGCCAGCACGAACCCACCCGGCCATCCAGCGTGTAGAATCGCCAGCCACTTTGTTTTGTCTTTAGAGTACAACGTGGCGACGACAGGGTTGATCACCGCCTCGACAGTACCCGCCGCCAATGCCAAGACAAATTGACCGACATAGATAGTCATATAGGCTGCATGGCCGTCTACCTGCCCATCGGCACCTGTGGCCAGACGCGGTGTGAAGATCGTCAACACGGCTCCAGCGACATGGCAGGTGAACGCAAAGATCATCGCCTTTCCATAACCCACGCGATCCACAATCAAACTGAATAAGATGATTGTGATGGCAAACGCCCACAGCCCCGCGCCATTGATCTCGCCCATCTGCGCGCTGGTGAGATTGAACTGTGTCGCCCATTCACCAACAACGAATGCTCGAATCAAGAAAGCAAACGAAGTGGCGACAAGTGCTGCAAAACATGCAATAAATAACCATTTGCGTTGGATGCCGTTGTCATCGGCGGACGATAGACCTTCAGCCGTTGCCTCGTTCATGCATGCGCCTCCAGGATGTGATCATGCGATGAGCATCACTTTGATTTGGCCTGCCACGATACGACAGTCGCGCTTGCGATGTCAAACGAAACGCTAACACTCTACGTAGGTTCGGGTCTGCCCGGACGATTCGACGCAATGTCCGGGCAGACCCGGATCTACGATTGAATTCACTCTGGTTCCGGCGCGCCAACCGTCAGTAGTTCGCGTTCGGCCTCCCCTGTCCATTTGCCGTCATCCAGTTTCGCCGCGACGGTGGGGAAGTGTTGATCGAGTTCAGTTAGAGGGATCAAACCGATGTCGGGTCGCAGTTGCGGGTAGACGATGATCTTGCCGGCCAGGGTACGATTTTCCACCGCGCGAATGCCCGCTTCCGCACCGGCCATCCCGCTGATGGCATCAACCGACAGGCTCGTATCCAGTTGACCGGATTCGACCTTCGCCAGGACGATCTTCATATCGTTGATAGTCGAGCCGCTGGTACCGAACATGAACGCGCGCTTAGCGATCACCATGTCCAGGTCGATCGGGTGCTTCACCGGCGCGGGGATGCCGGCGAAGATGTTGATGATCGCATCATCGGTCGAGTCAACAATCGACTGCGCGACCAGCACCGGCACCGGGGCCATGAGCGCGGTGTAACTGAATTTCTGATCGAGCGGATTGGTTTTCGGATTGACCAGCTTGAGCGACACGCCGTTGGCCTGGGCGATGGGGCCGGCCTTCTCGTTGAGGGATTCAAGTCGCGGGTCGTCGAAGTCAGTACCCACCACACTCACGCCAGGCAACCCCGTGCATACGTTGCGGATGATATGCATCTGCCCCATCGGCCCACCGGCGCCCACGACCAGCACGTTGTCGTTGGCGCGAATCTCACCGGTTTCTGGAATCATCCGGTAACTGTCGGCCGCGTTACTTCCGGGGGTGCCGATCCACCGTGTCATGCCATAGTGGATGCGGCCGACGCCGATCTCGCAGTCGCTGCCGATGGTTTTGCCACTCAACACCACGTTCATGATGCCGCACGTGCCGAGCTTGTCGTTGAGCGCCTCGATGGTCGCTTTGTCGCTGCCGAAGTAGACTACATCGTCAAAACCCTCATCGGGCTGACCGGCAGCCTGGTCAGGCGTGATGCGCACCACTTCAGCCGGCGCACCTTCGGGGGCATAAGCCGCTTCGACACTTTGCGTGTCGGCGCCTTCATCGGCCACGATCAACAATTTGCCGTCGGCTTTGATGGTTTGACGTTCGACGGTGACATAGGAATCCTCCACACACGCCCAGGGTTCGACCAACGCCACGGCTGCAGCACTGCGTTCTGATCCGACGGGAATGAGGAAACGCTGGCCATCAGTGTCGATGGCGACGCGTTCATCGACGATCACGAATTCCTGCAACGCGCCTTCGAAGTTGTAGCCGAATGCAGCGTTCGAGCCGGCCGTCTTCAACCCGCGATAATCCGTCTGCACCAGCACGCGTTCGCCCACGGCGTGTTGCGTGACCTTTGAGCCAACCGCGACGATTTGCGCGACGACTTCATGGCCGGGAACGGTGGGCTTCTCACCGGGAACATAGCTTTGAATGCCAGCCAATTCGCTCGCCTCAAGACCGGTGACGATCTCGCTCTTGCGCGCGTGCTGATCGAACTGTTTCAACAGTTTCAGATCGCTGAAGCACAAACCCACAGCCTCGGTCTTCAACAACATCTCATGGTCGCCCGGCGTAGGGACGGGCTTTTCCGGGTTGAGTTTCAGTTGATCAGGACCGACCAGTTGAACGGCGTGCTGGGTTTCGCGAAATGCGGGCATGGTGTGGTGTTCCTTATGGGGGGCGCGCGGCGGAACCGCGGCGCTAAATCAGTTGAGCATGACCTGGCCGCCGGTGACGGGGAGGGCCTGGCCGGTTTCGTATTGTTGATCGATCAGGTAGAAGATGGCGCGCATGACATCAGCACTGGTGCAGCCGCGTCTCATGGGGACTTTCGCTTCGTATGACTTGCGTACATCCTCGATTGTTTTCGCGCCGGGCACTTTGCCAGTATTCAGGTACTGCACGAACAGGCCGTTGACCGGATCGGACCAGAGCGGGCCGTCGAAGAAATTACCGGGGCAGATCGAATTAACCTTGATGCCATCGGCAATGAGTTCCAGCGCGAATGATTGGGTCAGGCCGATGCCGCCGAATTTGCTGCCGGCGTAAGCGCCGTTGCGGTTGGAACCGACCAGGCCACTCTTGCTGTTGATCTGAATGATGTCGGCAAATGCATCGGGCTTTGCGGCATGTTGCGTGGCAAGAATTTGCGCCGCGCCCTGCACACAAAGGAAGTAGCCGGTGTAGTTCACCGTGGTGACGAACTCGAAATCTTTCAACGGCTGGGTTTTAACCGACTCGGCCTTGAGCACACCCGCATTGGAAATGAACACATCGAAGCCGCCGTACTGCCGCACGATCTGGTGCAGACACGCGGCGATGGATTCACTGTCAGTCACGTTCACCGCTGCGCCGATAGCGCGACCTTTGCCTCGTTCAGCACAAATTGTATCGGCAGCGCCGAGGGCGCCTTCTTCGTTGATGTCGGCCAGCACTACGCAGCCACCCTCGGCGGCAAACTGCTGGGCGATTTCCAACCCGAAACCCTGCGCTGCACCGGTCACCACCCCCACCTTGCCAGCCATGCGTCCCTGCCCGGCTGCCAGGGCAGCGATCTTCTTGCGATACGCTTCGACTTCCCATTCTTCGATGAACTTGCGTTGATCATCGGTCTGGTAGCTGATGCCGCCTAATGACACAGCACCCATCATCACCTTGGCCGCGTCGAGATAGACATCACGCGCGTTGATGGCACTGGTGATGTCATCACCGATGGCGAACAGGCCGACGCCGCGCACAAGCACGATCTTCGCGGGGTAACCGGTGTCGGCTTCGTGTTTGGCCAGAACATCACGCAACGCGTCAATTAATGCGTCGGATTCCTCACCTTCCGGGGGATCGAACCAGAGAGGGAAGCTGTTACAGTAGACGATCTGATCGGGGGAGAGTGGGCCAGCAATAGCTGCGTCGCGCGCCTGGTCGCCGCTGGTGATGGCAAGCGCAGTGTCGCTGTCGTCGAAGGGGACGATTTTCAGTGCGTCGCCTTCCGCGGCCAACCCACGCAAGGCCGGGCCAATGGTGTTGATCAGCCTGGTGGTATCTGTGACGTTGCTGTTCAATTGCCAACAAGCGGACCAGTCATCCGGCAGTTTGCTTGCGATGCGATCGAGCACATCCTCGGTGCGAGTATGCACGGTTTCGGGGGTATCGCCACTGATGATCAGGCCGTGGTTGGCCATGAGGATGGCCAACGGTTGATCCTGGCCGGTCTTCTGCTGCCAGTCGGTAATCGCTTTGGCCAGCGCCTTGCCGAGGGTGAAGCCGGGATCGATAAACGGCAGCCAGATGATGTCATCGCCGAATAGTTCGCGGGCGATCGACTCACCCTTCACGCAGCAGGTCAATGTGTTGGCGATCGTCGAATGCGTATGCACCACGAACGTGCCGGGCACCAGGTGATGCAGCAGCGCCTCCACGCTGGGGCGTTGGCCGTGCTGCGGCGCGATGCGGGCATCGAGGATGGCGGTTTTGTACTGCGCTTCGCGCGATTCGCGTTCGTCGCCAAAGTCAGCCGCAGCGACAGCGTCGAGCTTCGCGCGATCCAGTTCCACCAACCCATCGCGCGTGAGCGTGGCCATGGCGTAACCGCTCGCCTTGACCAGCAGACGATCGTCAAGCTTCACCGATGTGTTGCCACCCCCGGCGATCACGAAAGAAGGATCAACACCGTAGTGGCGTGACAGTTCAAGTATTGCTTCAACAGGATCACTCATGCGCTATTCTTTCGCAGGTAGGTATCGATGGCGCTGGCGCCGAGTTTGACCAGCGACGCAATACGATCGTCATCGTGATTAAATTCAGTATTGAGATTGCCCGCGGCATCGACGTAACCAACTTCACCATGCAGGTTGAGCAGTTGATGGGCCGCCACCACGCATGCACCTTCATGAAAGATGGCGTTGACCTGGTCCGGGATGGCCACGCCACCCACGCACATTGGTTCGAGGGGAATCAGGTCGAGTGTGTTGTGTTCGGTGCCGGCGGTCACAATCATGCCCGCGCCACGCAAAGCGGTGACATACTGCGTGAGCACGTCGGCCGCGTTACGAATGGGAATGAGCTCGACGGCATGAATACCACGCTGCTTCAAGTCCGCGGCGAGTGCCTGCACATCCTGCTCGTACGGGCAGATGGGCGAGGCTCCATCGGCCAACACCGGGTACGCAGGAATACCGCCCATCTCCAGAATGAGTTGACGGGCATCTGCGAAGCTGAGGAACGATTCTGCCACAAACGCGGGCTTACCGGCCTTCATCAGGTGACTGCGAATGTCGCCCTGTATGATCACATCATCGTTGACATGCTTCGCCTTGGTGGTCGCACCAAGCACCGCGTTCAGTTTCTCAATGCGATCGGCTTCACTTGTCTTGCCGAGCAGCGCATCGCAGAACGCCTGGGCGATGTGACGTTCCTGGACGTAGACCGAGTCGCGTTCGCTACCGTGGCGGTTAACGATCATGTCGATGACGGTTGCTTCTTCGGTGCCAGTGGGCATGCCGCGTTCAGCGAAGATGGCTTCGACCTTGTCGATCATCTGCTTCATGCGCGCCGCGTCGTTCGCGCGAATGGTGTCGAGTAAGCGTTGGCCCGCATCGGTCATACTTTCGGGGGTGAAGCGTGTGATCCCTTTACCGCAGATGTAGGTTTTGCCGGGGTTGCCGGGATCGTTGGTTTTGACACCGGCGTCGCGCAGGTCGTCGATCATGGAAATGATTTCCAACCCGAACAGCGGGAAGATGCCAGCGGCCTGCGCATGGACGACAAAGTCGCCGTAGACGCGGTAGTCGTAGTAGTTGCTCACACCCAGCACGTTCACACCCTGGGCGGCAGCAAGGTCGATCGCCTGAGTCACCGTTTCGAATGCAGAGAAGTTGGGCGGTAAGTGAATGTGGCTGTTGACGTGCAGCGTCAGGTTTGATGCGTCGGCCTGGCGCAGGGATTCGGGGGTGCCGAGGTCGCGCAGGATGGCCAGGGGGTTTGTCGTATTGGTGGTCATGGGGTGAAATCCGAACGCGACCCTACGGGTCTGTCGCTAAGCGGATGGTTATGCTCCAACGGGAACACGGATGGTTTTGCGGGGGGGCAGGTGCAGGCCCATGCCGAGTGCGTCTTCGGCGGATTCCTTGATCGCTTCGCCAATGGTCGGATGGGCGAACACGGTTTCGGCCAGGTCTTCTGTGGTAGCTTTGGTGTGTAACGCGGCACCGGCGGCAGCGATGCACTCGGTCGCATTGTGGCCGATGATGTGCACGCCAAGCAGTTCGCCGGTTTCACGATGGCGGATGGTTTTTACCAAGCCATCGGTGTGGTTCGTGGCCATGGCCTTGCCCAGGTGAGCGAGCGGAAACCTGCCGATCGCGATGGGTAGATTTTTCTCGCGGGCCTGCTGTTCGGTGATGCCGACCGCGCCGATTTCGGGGTAGGTATAAACGGCTGAAGGAATAGGCGCATCAAA
>JANQFT010000445.1 GCA_028277685.1 Phycisphaeraceae bacterium | reverse complement strand
TCTTCGCAAGGAACAATATGCGATCGCACTGGCGCTGATCATCAAAGGTGAACTCACCGTCGCCGCGGTGGGCTGCCCCAACATGAGTGTGAACAACGGCAAGCGCGGCGCCCTGTTCACTGCGGTGAAAGGCGAAGGCGCTTACGTGGAACCGTTGGATGGTTCGGTAGCGCGTCAGCGCATCAGCGTGACCGAAACAAATGACTCATCGCACGCGCGACTATGCGAATCGGTGGAAAGCGGACACACATCGCATGGTCGCAGTCAACAGATTGCCGACCGATTGGGCATCACCGCCGAAAGTGTGCGACTGGATTCGCAAGCCAAGTACGCCACGGTCGCGCGGGGTGAAGCTGATATCTATCTGCGTCTGCCCACGAAGACAGATTACGTGGAGAAGATTTGGGACCACGCCGGCGGGGCGTTATGCGTCACCGAAGCCGGCGGCAAGGTGACCGATGTGACCGGCAAACCGCTCGACTTCACCAAAGGCTGGGGCCTGCAGAAAAACCGCGGGGCGATCGTCACGAATGGGAAACTTCACGATGCCGTTTGCGAAGCTGTGGCGGCGGTGGGAATAAAGTAGGAATCAATCACAGAGCACGCTGAGACACGGAGGCACTGAGAAAATGCGTGAGTAGATCGACTCCGCGCACGATCAAACCAAAGCATGTTCTCCGTGCCTCAGCGTGCTCTGTGATAACGTTTCGTGCTCGACGCGGTCATTCCACCCGCAAGATGCCGCCTTGTGATGCACTGGTGGCTGCTGCGGCGTAGCGTTTGAGGAAGCCGCCCACATTGCGTTTGACCGGCTCGAATGACTCAACTCGCTTCTGCAATTCTTCCGAGGGCAACTTCACGTCGAGCTTGCCGTTGGGAATGTCGATCTGAATGATGTCGCCGGGTTGGAGCAAACCAATCGGTCCGCCGGCAGCGGCTTCGGGGCTGATGTGGCCGATGCACGCGCCGCGGGTTCCGCCAGAGAAGCGGCCATCGGTGATGAGTGCGACGCTATCGCCAAGATTCTGACCCATGATGTAACTGGTGGGGGCGAGCATCTCCTGCATGCCGGGGCCGCCTTTGGGGCCTTCGTTGCGGATGACCACGCAGTCACCGGATTTCACCTTGCCGGCCAAAATGCCTTCGCAGGCTTCGTCCTGACTCTCGAAGATCACGGCAGGACCTTCGAAGCTGAGCATCTTCGGATCGACGCCGGCCGTCTTCACCACCGCGCCTTGCGGAGCAAGATTGCCGTGGAGGATGGTCAACCCGCCGGTGGGCGAGTAAGCGGTATCAACGTTGCGAATGACGTCCTTGACGTCAAGTTGGTCATCGGGAATCACGAGGTCGAGCGAGATGTCAGCCATGGGGAAACTCCTGTGCGAGGGGCACAGTATAACGATGTTATATGTGGTATGTAATATGTCGTATGTCGATGCCCCTCTGACATACCACATATCAAATATCACATACTACATCCGATCCGCTCCAGGAACTGTTTCGCCTCGCGCGGGTGGCGGAGCTCGACTTTATTGAACTGGTTCCATTCCTCACCGTCGAACATCCCGCGGTAAAAACGGTTGCGTCGATGGTACGTAGTGATGACAAACCAGATGATCGAGTCTTTACTGGCGAATTGGTTACGCCAATGCTCGACATTACCGTTGCACACTTCCTGCTTGGTGATCAGCCGATGCAGCGTGCGGGTAATGCATCGCCACAGCACGATGCGAAACGGGAAGTTGAGCCAGATGATCGTATCGCACCGCGCCGCGATGAGGTCGCGCACCTTCCCCCAATTGCCACACATCACCCATTGCTCACCGGCAGCCAGTTCGCCAACCTTCTCTCGCATCTCGTCCTTGGATCGCAGCTTCCACCCGGGCAACCAGCAAGCGTAATCAAGTTCGTGATGAGGAATGCTGAGCTTCGCCGCGATCTGCGCGGCGAGCGTGGTTTTGCCGGCGCAGCTTGAGCCAACGACATAAATCCGTTGCATGCTGCCTCCAAAGACAGTATGCCGACTGAAGTCGGCACGCCGGGAAGAGTCAACGAAGTAACGCACTACGATTGCTGATTACAATTCTTCCACCCCTTATTCAACACGCGGTCCAACTGGCGGAACGCCTGCCGAATGCGCTGGGGGTTTTCGACCATGGCGATGCGGACGTAGCCTTCACCCAGGTCGCCGAACGCGCCGCCGGGGGTCATGGCGACTTCGGCCCGGTCGACCATATCCAGGCAGAACTCAATGGTGTCACCATCGTACTTCGACAGGTGTTCGTCGCTGACTTTCGCCCACACGAACATGGTGGCTTTAGGCGGATCGACCTGCCAGCCGATTTTCTCGCACAGTTCGACCAGCACATCGCGGCGTTGTTGGTACACCTGCGCCTGCTGCTTCACATCGTCATCGTGTTCGCGCATGGCGATGATAGATGCGATCTGCACCGCCTGGAAGATGCCGTAGTCGTAGTAGCCTTTCACTGTGGCCAGCGCACTGATCATCTCGGGGTTGCCACTGCAGAACCCGATGCGCCAGCCGGCCATGTTGTACGCCTTGCTCATGGTGGTGAACTCAACACCCACATCGATCGCGCCCGGCGCCTGGAGGAACGACGGGGCCTGGTAACCATCGAAGCAGGTTTGGCCGTAGGCAAAATCGCTGATGACCATCACGTTGTGCCGCTTGGCCATCTCAACCACCTTCACCCAGAACTCCAGGTCCACGCACATGGCGGTCGGGTTGTGCGGATAGTTGAGGATCAGCACCTTCGGCTTCGGATAAAGATTATTCAGCACATGCTCAACGCGCTCGAGAAACACCTCATCATTCCCAAGCGGCACCTTGATCACGTTCCCGCCGGCTAAGTGAACCGCGTAAGTGTGAATCTGGAACGCGGGGTCACCCACGACGGCCGTATCACCCGCACCGAGCAGCGCGAGCATCATGTGGCTGAAACCTTCCTTCGAACCGATCGTGGCGATCACCTGTTTGTCTGGATCGAGATCGACATCCCAGATGCGTTTGTACTTGCGGGTCACTTCGCGTCGCAGGTTGAATACCCCCGCCGACGCGCTGTATCGCTGGTTGCGCAGGTCGGCCGCGGCTTCGGAAAGCTTCTCCACGATGGCCGGCGGTGTGGGGTCGTTGGGGTTACCCATGTTCAGATCGATCACGTCGGCCCCGGCCTTACGCTTGGTGTAGGTCAGGGTCTTCAGGCGGCCCAGCATGTAGGGCGGCAGGCGTTTAACGCGATGGGCAACTTCAATCTTCATCACGGGTTCTCAGCGGGCGGTGTGGGAGTGCAGGTCAACGCACGATTTTACGCTTGCTTGTGAAAATGGAAAGTCCCGAGGTGAAATCACGGAGGGCGCAGAGACACGGAGGCACGGAGAGGAAGCATTTCTGCTGGAAGCAATCAGATCTCTCCGCCTGGCCTCTTTCTTTGTGCCTTTGTGTCTCCGTGCCCTCCGTGATTCGGCCAGAAAGGTATTATGCCGGAGCTTAACTGACTGTACGTCGCGTAACGACCGATATATCTTACGGTAACTGGGCGGGCTGCTGAGTCCATTCGTTCTCCGGGAGATGTGCCACGTGTCCGGAAAAAGCAAGCTGATTCTTTGTCCCTACTGCGGCAACACCCAGACCGAACCGCTCGATCGCTGCACTGCCTGCGGCGGGTTTTTCGATTCACTCAGCATCAAGGTCACGCAGCAGGCGATGGGGCCTTGGTTCATCCGCGATCGCGAGAATCCCTTCCGTCCCGGCTGCACCTACGAGGTGTTGGCCCAACAGATCGAGAAAGGCCGCATCACCGCCAACACCATCATCCGCGGTCCGACCACGCGGCAGTTCTGGTCGGTGGCGCGAAACGTGCCCGGCGTGGCGCACCTGGTGGGCTACTGCCACGAATGCGGCGCGCACGTGGAACCGACGGACGATGTGTGCGGCAAGTGCGGCGCAATTTTCTTCGCTCCGCGCCTGCGTGATCAGTTGGGCTTGAGTCCCATAGCGGCCGAAGCCAGCATCACCCCCAGACCCGGCCCAGGTACACCGGAACCTACGGCGCCCGCAGAGTCCACACCCGAGCGCGAACCGATCAGTGAAGGCTCATCCATCCTGCGCGACCTGCGCGGCGGCGATGTCAGTGATACGGAGATGCCCGCCACGGCCGCTCCGCAAACGCCAGATGTACCGTCACCGGATGTGCCGCACGACGCAATGGATTGGATGAGTAGTTCATCCGCCGCATCCAACGAATCACCCGAAGCCTTTGGCCAACCGCTTGGACAATATGGCCAAACGTCTTCAAACCGCACCTGGGTCACCGCCCTGCTGATCGCCATGAACGTGTTTCTGATTCTCGCGGTCATCGCCGTGGTGGTGATCGTGGTGCTCAGCAGACGCAGCGCTCCGAATGACGCGGCCGATCCAGTGGATCCTTTGTCTCCCGCCGCCCCGGACAGCATTTTCACCCCCGAGTTGCCGCCCATCATTGCGCCGGCAGATGGCGACACCTTCACTGAACCCGACCCCACCGGCGACAGACCCGCAGCGGATGTACCTTCTTTATATGCCCGGTTGTATGCGCAGGCCCTGGAAGCTGAGCGCATCGGTGAGTTGAACGAAGCGGCACGACTGCTGCAACGGATTCAGCAGAACGCGCCCCCTGCCGATCAACCGGACGGTTTGGCCACCACCATCAAGCGGGTAAAAGACAAGATTGATTACGAGCGTCTGCGCCAGATGTTCGCCCCGGCCCAGCCCAACCAACCCGCCCCGCCGCCTCCGACGGAACAAGGCGAAACGAACGGGCGCAATACGATCTTTGACGAAGTGCCACCAAACAACGCAACGCAGCGTGATGCGGTCAGTTGGTCGGGCCGATTCGCCGAAGCGCTCGACATGGAAAATCGCGGCGAACTGGACGATGCCATATCCACCATGCTCGGCATTCGTCGTAACGCCCCTGCGGATCAGCGTCCTGCGGAACTGGATCCCGCGATCGAGCGGGTGATGGCGGCCATCGCCGAACGCGACGGCCGACCCCGCCGCGCGCCGCGGTAGCAACAGGTCAATCCAGTTTCATCTTGCGTCGCCAGGTCACGCCATCACGTGCGATCTGGATTTCAACGCCCGCCGCAGTGAGTTCATCGCGAATCGCATCGCTGGTAGCGTAATCCTTGTTGGTGCGGGCTTCGTGCATGGCGGCGCACTTGGCATCGAGTTCAGCATCGGTTGGACCTTTGGATGGTGCGGTGTTCACCGGTGATTCATCCAACACGCCCAGCACATGGTCGATGCGCCGCAAGGCACGCACATCGTCAACCGTGGGCGATTCGATGCCGTTGAGCCAACTGTTCAGTGCACCTAATGCACCGGCGATGTTCAGGTCGTCTGCCAGAGCCGTCGCGAAGTCGGCTTCCACTTGCGTATCGCCCATTTTGGTTGAAGCTTCGTCATCCCCTAAAACAACCTGTCCGGCAAACTCGCGCAACCGGCGAATCTGGCGTTCGCTGTCAGTCAATCCTTTGAACGTGAAGTTGGCATTCTGACGGTACGGCGCCTTGAGCAACTCAAAACGGAGCACCGTAGGTTCAACGCCGCGTCCCAGCATGTCGCGCACGGTGAAGAAGTTGTTCTTGCTCTTGGACATCTTCTCACCTTCCACCTGCAGAAAGCGCGCGTGCATCCAATAGCGGCTGAACGTCTTGCCCGTCGCCCCACTCGACTGCGCAATCTCACATTCATGGTGCGGGAACAGGTTGTCTTCCCCACCGGTGTGAATGTCGATCGTCTCGGTTTTCAACAATTTCATGGCCATTGCGCTGCATTCGATATGCCAGCCCGGGTAGCCGGTACCCCACGGTGAATCCCACTTCATCAGGTGACGATTGTCTGCCTTCCACAAAAGAAAGTCAGCGGGGTTACGCTTCTGTTGCTGGTCGCCTTCTTCGATGCGACCGCCGGCACCGCTGATCAGTTGCTCCAGCGGATTGCCACTGAGCTTGCCGTATTCGGGGAAGCTGGCCACATCGAAGTAGACCACGCCGTTGTCGGTCACGTAAGCATGATCGCGTGCGATGAGTTTCTCGATCAGCGTGATCATGGCCGGCACGTGGTTCGTTGCCCGCGGCAGATGGTTCGGTTCATCCGCCACACGCAGGCGCAGCAGTTTGGCATCTTCGATAAACGCATCGATGAAAAACTGTGCCACCTGATACGGATCATCGGGATTGTCGACGTCGGCCTTGCCCTGCTTCTTGGCTTCCTTCAGGCGCTGGCCAGCCAGTTCCATTTTGTCCTGGCCGCCGCCGTCGGCGATGTCGTCTTCAGTCATGTGGCCCACATCGGTGAGGTTCATCACCTGTGTCACGTCGTAGCTCAGAAACTCGAACATGCGCCGCAGCAGATCGGCAAAAAGAAACGAGCGGAAGTTGCCGATATGGGCAAAGTCATACACGGTTGGCCCACAGTTGTACATCCGCACCTTGCCGGGTGTGACCGGTTCGAATGGTTCGAGGCGTTTGGTCAACGTGTTGTAGAGTTTGATCTGCATGACGGGCGTATTGTAGCACCTGTGAGTAAGATGACAGCATGACGAATCAGTCACACATCAAGGGGGTGGTTTTGGCCGGCGGCATGGGCACGCGATTGCGCCCGCTGACGGTGAACACGAACAAACACCTGCTGATGGTGGGCAATCAGCCCATGGTGATGTACCCACTTCAATCGCTCATCGGTTGCGGCATCCGTGATGTGATGATCGTGACCGGCACGGACCACGTACAGGCGTTTGGTGATGTGCTGGGCGATGGCCAGGCGCTCGGCCTGAACCGCCTGGAACTTGCGGCACAACCAAGCGCTGCGGGCATTGCCGATGCCTTGTCCCTCGCAGAAGATTTTGTTGCCGGTGATCGCGTGTGCGTGCTACTGGGTGACAATCTTTTCGAACAATCTCTCACCACACCACTTGTTAACTTCCGGGGGCAAGCTTCCGGGGCACGCGTGCTCCTCAAGGAAGTGGACGCACCGGATCGCTACGGCATCGCCACGATGCAAGATGATCGCATCATCGACATCACTGAAAAGCCGACAGATTCGGCAAGCCGTCTCGCCGTGGTAGGTGCATACTTCTATGATGCAGGTGTGTTCGATATCTGCCGCACGCTGAAACCGTCGGCGCGGGGGGAACGGGAAATTACTGATGTGAACCGGGCTTACCTGCAACGTGGTGATCTACATCAT
>JANQFT010000440.1 GCA_028277685.1 Phycisphaeraceae bacterium | reverse complement strand
GGGGGCGAGGATGTACTTCTTGTCGCCGTCTTCGTACTGCAGCAGCGCGATGTGACAGGTGCGGTTGGGATCGTATTCGATGCCAATCACGGTGGCGGGCATGTCGAGCTTGCTGTTGCGCTTGAAGTCAATCAGGCGGTAGCGGCGCTTGTGCCCACCGCCGATGTGGCGTTGGGTGATCTTGCCCTGGTGGTTGCGGCCACCGGTCTTCTTGATCGGGCGCAACAGGGATTTTTCCGGCTTCTTCTTCGTGATCTCGGTGTTGAGATTCACGGTGGCGTTGCGCCGGCCGGGCGTTGTCGGGTTGTATGTGCGAATCGCCATCAGTCAGTTTCCTGATCGAAAGTCGAACGTCGTTGCTTAGAACAGGTCGATGCGGTCGTCTTCGTGCAGCTGGACGATCGCGGTTTTCATGTTCTTGCCCGTGGCGAGGCCGAAGCGGGTACGCTTGACTTTGCCCTGCTTGTTTTGCGTGGCGACATTCGTCACGCGGACGCTGTAAATTTTCTGGATGGCGTCGCGCACCATTTGCTTGTTGGCCTTGGGGTGGACCTCAAAGCGGTAACGGTTGCGGGCTTCGCCTTCCCAAGTGCTCTTTTCGGTGATGAGCGGCTTGAGGATGACCTGGGTGGGTGCCAAATCCATATCAGGCGGCCTCCTCTACGGTGTCTGAGTCGACGGTGGCGACGCCTTTCTGGGCATCGAGCCAGGCCGTGAGCACGTCTTTCTCGACCAAAAGAAAACGCCTCGACAAAAGGTCGTAGGCGTTGAGCTGATTCATCTGGATGACGGTGATGTCTTCGATGTTGCGGGCCGAGAGGCCGGTGGTGGTGTCACCTTCGTTGATCGCCAGCAGACAGGTGCGGTTGATCGACAGGGCGCCCATCAGTTTGGTCATGTGTTTGGTCTTCGGGGCGTCGAAGCCGAACTGATCGACCACCTTGATCTCGCCGTCCACGATCTTGCTGAGTACCGCGTTGCGGGTGGCGAGGCGGCGCATCTTGGTGGGCATGGACTGGCGCCAGCTTTTGGGTTGCTTGGCGAAGGCGACGCCGCCACCCTTACGGATGTTCGAGCGTACCTGGCCCATGCGGGCGTTGCCGGTGCCCTTCTGGCGGTAGATCTTTCGGGTGGAACCCTCGACCATGCCGCGGCTGCGCGTGGTGGCATTGCCCTGCCGGCGATTGGCGTGGTACATCACGAAGGCCTGCTTGAGCAGGTTCGGACGCACTTCGCCGCCGAGCAGCGCTTCATCGACTTGCAGGCTTTCGACCTGCTTGCCGTCTAGGTTGTGTACAGGTATTTCAATCATCGCAGTTCACCTGTTCCGGGTTTGTCGGAACGTTGTACGCCGCTTCCAGCATGGAGCCTTTTCGCCACGTGGGCATGGCTTGGCTGGTTACGACTCGGCACGAATTCCCGCGATCACATGGGAATCTACCGGTATGTCGCGGCTACGCAGTTTCGCCTGACGATTTCGAATCGAACCGTCGATTCGCTTACCGTCCGGACTTACGAAGCCTCGGCGAGCAACCTCGCCTTGCGTTTCCAAAGACGCTTGGCCTCCCGAACCATCACAAGGCCTTGCTTCGAGCCGGGCACCGGGCCTTTGACCAGAAGCAGATTCTTATCTTTGTCAATGCCCAGCACATCGAGGTTACGCACCGTGTGGGTGTCGCTGCCCATGTGGCCGGCCATCTTCTTGCCCTTGCGGATCGAACCGCTTTCACCCGCGTTGGATGCGTGCGATGCGATCGAGCCGGGGCTTCTGTGCTTACGTTCGACGCCGTGGCTGGCCAGTTGGCCCTTGAAGTTGTGACGCTTCATCGTGCCCTGGTAGCCCTTACCCTTGGTGGTGCCGGTCACATCAACGAACTTGATGTTCTCGAACAGTTCCACCGTGAGTTCCTGGCCGAGTTCATACTCACCCGCGGCATCTTCTTCGATCAGGCATTCACGGTGCACACGCTTGGGGGCAAGGCCCGCCTTCGCATCGTGCCCGATGACCTGCATGGTCGAACGGCGGGGCTTGATGTCTTCGAAAGCCATCTGAATCGCGGAATACCCATCGGTTTCCTGCGTCTTGATCTGGCTGACGAAGCAAGGCCCAACCTGCAAAACGGTGACCGGCACGTTCACGCCATCCGGGGTGAACATCCGGGTCATACCGACTTTACGTCCAATGAGAGTAGTCGCCATCGTAACCTCCAAGGGCCGGGGTGGTGCCCCGCGTTCATGCCCATCCGGGCAGCGGAAACGCCCTTATTGATTCACGCATCCGTGCGTTCAGGGTGCCGGCCTGAAGGCCGGCGCTAAATGGGCGTAACTTTGTTACGCCTTGATCTTGACGAACACGCCGGCCGGCACCACAAGGCGATTCAAGGCTTCAACGGTGCGGGCGTTGGGTTCGTAAATATCGATGATCCGCTTATGCGTGCGAATCTCGAATTGTTCGCGGCTTTTCTTGTCAATGTGCGGACCACGAAGCACGGTGTACCGCTCGATTCGGGTCGGCAGCGGGATGGGGCCCGATACCCGCACATTGGTGCGCTTGGCGTGATCGACGATCTCTTTGGCCGACGCATCAAGTGCCTGATGGTCGTAAGCTTCCATACGAATACGAATCTTCGTGCCGGTCATGCCAAGCCTCTTATATAGCTTCGCTCCGTCGAAACCCCGCAGCATCCTGAGGCTGCGAAGGCGATCCTCCGGCGGAGTCAAAGATCGGCAAGTATACCCATCACCGACCCCCTGTCAACCGCGGGAAAGGCAATAATTTGCGCTTTTCTCACCCGTTTACTGCCCTCACGGAAGCCGCATGATCACACAAAACGCAGTGGAGGAACATGATACTGGCGGTTCTGCCGTGATTTACCCACGCCGACGATGCAGGCAGGCCATCAGCCCCACCAGGGCCAAACCCAGGCTGGCCGGCTCAGGGATGATGGTGATGGAACCGGTGCCGCCGTCGACGAAGGTGGCATCGTAAGCCGCGTTCAGCGTGGCGAAATCGTATACACCGTTCGCCAGCCCGTTGCCATTGATGGTGGCGGCGGTGAAGGTCAGGTCGCGATCGAGGATGATCTGCCCGGTTGTGCCCAGCACCACCAGGCTGCCACCGCTGTTTACATCGTTCATGAAGTTGAGGATGAAATCATCGTTATCCACCACGATGTCGCCGGTGTAGCCCGAGGCATCGGTCAGCGTGAGTTCGATGTCACGCAGGCCATCGCCGCTGAGTTTGAGTTCACCCGCGC
Organism: Phycisphaeraceae bacterium; assembly: GCA_028277685.1. GTDB lineage: Bacteria > Planctomycetota > Phycisphaerae > Phycisphaerales > Zrk34 > JANQFT01. The sequence goes on along the minus strand of JANQFT010000440.1, from coordinate 202 downwards.
CTTCGATGGTGGTGGCAGTCAGGTCCATGCCACCGCCATGGCTGTTCGCATCGAACAGCATATCGCCGTTCATCGTCAGCAAAGGCGCGGTGATGGCGCAGTTGTGTCGGTTCTGGTCGAACAGGGCGCTGCCTTGAATCATCAGGTGGGCGATGATGGACGTGCTGTTGGTGGACTGGACGTCGACCTTGTCGTCCACCGG
>JANQFT010000413.1 GCA_028277685.1 Phycisphaeraceae bacterium | reverse complement strand
CCAACTTCACCAGTTTCCGCGCCCGCCGCAGTAGCGCATCGGCATCCAACTGCTTCTCCCGGAGCTGCACACAATCCGCGCCGCCATCGATGGCCGCCTCCGCAACATCCGACCAACGATGGTGCGCGCACAGCGATTCGCTGATCAACACGCACACGCGCCACTGCGGGCAGCTCGGCCCCAGCCGTTCATGCAATGCCGATTCGATCGTGTAACCGCGATAGCGCAGTTTCTCGATGCGTGCGGCAAACTTCGCATCAACCAGCTTGCCGAATTCTTCCAAACTGCGCAGCGATTCACTCAGTCGTTTACCCGCCGCGATCACCACCGCCTGCACATCCATGCGTTGTGTTTCACGCGCGGTGGTGATGCGTGTGCCCACATCGCCGGTCGTGTCGCGATGCAGTTCGAGGGCGATCTGCCTGGGTAGCGCTGTCAGCGCCGCAGCCAGATCGTGTCGCAGTTGTTTGCATTGTCGTGCGAGTGCGGCATCGTTGAGGATGAACCGCGCTGCTTCTTCCATCACCCGCATCGCTTCACGGGCGCGGTTGGCGTTGGCATCCAGGATGCGCAGCACATCAGGCATCAGCCGGCTCGAGTTCCTCATCCACAATGGGTTGGTCTTTGTGCTTGATGTAGATGAAGTACAGGTTACGCACGTAGATCGTCCAGCCGGTGCACTGGCCGATGATGATCACGATATCGTTCCGCCAGATGCCGTAAACCAACACCATCGAGGCCCCGGCCAGCGCCATCCACCAGAACGCCGGCGGCACGACCGATCGTTTGCTCTTTTCACTGGCCAACCACTGCACAATCAGGCGACCCGCGAACAACGCCTGCCCCACCAGACCCAGCATCACCCAGATCACGCCCGTGTTGTCCGTCACGTTCAACACCGCCATGATCCAAGGCCGATCGGTTTGTTCGGCATGCACGCGTTGGGCGAAGTCCTCCGGGGTAAGTGATACCTCGCCATCTTCAGTGTGAAGCACAAACTGAAGACTGCCATCCTCATGGGGCACGATGTACACTTTCTCGTCCACCCCGCGAAGCGTGACTTTGATGGTTGCCGTTTGCTCTGCGGGTTTTTGTGCGAGTGCAGGTCCCGCCAGGGCCAGAACCATCACCATACTGATTAGAAGATGCTTCAAGAACGTGTTCCATTACTGGTAGAAACCGGACTGCGATACAACGAGCGGCCTGTCTTCGTGCCGCCGTCATCAAACTCATACAACTTCACGAAGCCATGCTGCCTCATCAACGCTTCATTATCCGGGGCCACGCGAATCATCACGTAGACCGGCTGTTCCTGTTGAGCGAGTTCCGCCAGGCCTTCTGCATCCACCGGCGGCACGACCAAACGGGAATAGAAGAGAAACTCTTCATTTGGTTCGCGATCCGCCGGTACAATCCGCAGGCAGAACAGTGGATCATCACCCAACGTCTGGGCCACCTTCTCCGCCTCGACCCGCACGGGGTTGGTGCCATGGTACGATCGCACGTAACCCCAAAGTAATACGGTCGACATCACCATGATCCAGATCACCGAACACACCGCCGACGATCGCGGATGCCACTTCCAGTGCAGTCGCAGTCCTTCCAGCGCCAGCACCGTTAACGCCACACCCCACACCGCAATCAGCCAGCCCGGCAACCCGACCACTTCGTACTGTTCGATCGATCCGCGTGCGATCAGGTAATCCTGCATGCTCACCAGCAGCGGAATGCTGATCGACGCCACCAGTAACATCACCCAGTGACTGAACCACAACACCCACGACCCATGATCGCTCTGGCCGCGGTTGGCCAGGTCGATGTGCCACGCCCACAACTGCCCCACCAGCAAACCCATCGCCGGGAGAATCGGCAACAGGTAACGCTGCTGCTTCGCCCCGGGAATCGAAAGTATCACAAAGATGCCCACGAACCAGAGCCACGCGATCAGCAGATGCCTGCGCCGCTCGCCCTGCGCCCGCATCCACGGCTGGAACAACGCGCCGATCAGCCAGACCGTCCACGGAAACGCCAACCCGAACAGTCCCGCGTAATACCAGAACGGCTGACTTTCCTTCTGACCGCCATCCGGCGTGGCCAGCACGTATTCGCGGAACACTTCATGAATCGCATCGTCCGCGGTGGCAAAGCCAAGTTCCTCCGCGATGTGCACCACATACATGAACCAAGGCACCGCCAGCAGCAAACCCAGCAGTAAGGCGAATAGCAGACCGAACACGTTGCCGAACCGCCGCCGCGGGGTCACGATGATTGCCGCCACCAGCGGCACCAGCATCAGCGGCGCCGCCACAAATCCTTTCACCATGAACGCCGCGCCCATCGCGATGCCCGCGACCAACCAGCCCAACACCCGACGTTGCGTCCAGTTCACTTCCTTCAGCGGGCGCATCGCCCACAAGCCGGCCGCGATGGCCAACGTCACAAATGCGGTCAAATGCGTATCGTAATTCGCCAGTCGCATGTACTTGATGAACAGCCAGCACGTGCCGGTGACCACCATCGCCAGGGCCGCCGTTCGCAGGTTGCCCACCGACATGCCCGCCCAGAACACACTCAGCAAGGCCACCATCGATAACCCCACCGCCACCCAGCGGGCGTACAACACCAACTGCTGCGGGGTCGATCCTTCCGGGGCGAGCGTCAGCCACGCCGCCATGTTCAGCCACACGGTCAACGGTGGTTTTTCCACCCGGGGCCGACCGTTCCAACTGGGGATTAACCACTCGGTTGGATCATCACTCGCATGCTGCCGCAGCCATGTCTCCTGGCTGGACAGCAGGGAGATTTTCTCCATGGTGTAGTTGGTATCGAACCGATCCAGGCTGATCAGCATCGCCGGCAGCACCGCCAGCATGCATAGCACCAGCAGGCCCCACACGCGAAGCCGATCTTCGCTTTGGGGGAGTTCGACTTTCTGGTTTACCGGAGTCGACGCAGCCGTGGGCTTGGCTGCCGATGCAGCGTCGCTCGCCTGGGACTCGGTCGGATGATTCGTCTGCGATGGTGAAGCCACGCCGATAAAGCCCTCATAACCTGCGATCGTCTGGCATCGGGAAAAGATGCATATCTTACCGACGTGCAGCCCACACCGCCAAATCATCTGGAACTCGGGGCCCAAGCGCAAGCGCTCCCAATCTGGACCGGCGTGGTGCTTCGGTCCGGATTCTTGTCTAACCGCGACCTGACAGGTCGCGGGTCCGGGATTTCGGCGATCGTGGATCGCCGGCTAAGCACTTCAAACAAGACACCGCATCAGCCCTCCCCCCTGTATCCCACATCTGGTACGCTATCTCCTTTCATCAAATATACTTACGTGTATATACGGGATACCAGGTTTGTCAGTCCGTATTTTCCCGAATGATTAATCGTATTTATTTGTCAAAAAATAACTTACAATCCATGGCATGCGCGTCATCGCGTGTCAGGGGGTCGCGAAACCTCTCCCCTTGCGGGGAGGTGGAAAAAACACGCCCCCATGTAAGGGTGCGCAACGCATCTGGGCGCGCATCTGGTGGCATTTGTTAACCCTGACGAAGAGTAAATCGAGGCAAAATCGACCGAGTGAGACAACCAGCCAAGGCCAGTTATTGACCGCGATGTTCCGGGTTTATGCTCGTCATCATTTTAAGCCGAGGCGGATGCGCTTTACGTTGGCTGTGTGCGGTAGGCGCGGGGGCTGGTGCCGACGCTTTGGGAGAAGCTGCGGCTGAAGGCGTAGACGGAACTGTAGCCACAGGCATAGGCGATGTCGGTGATCGATGTGTCCGTGCTGCGCAACAGTTTCATGGCCCGGAGCATCTTCACGCGTCGCACGTAGGCAGACACACTCATCCCACACGCACGGCGCATGCGTTGACGCAGGGCGCTGGGCGACATGGCCAGTTCGTCGGCCAGCCACTCCACGGGCACCGGTTCGTCGAGATGTTCATACACCAGATGCGCAATGCGCTCGATGAGATCGGGATCGGGAGCCACCGTCAGGGTGCGTTGATGTTTCCTGGACCTGCGCGGCCGCCTGGCTGCCAGATGGCTCAACAACGACGCCAGACGCAGTTGCACATTGGCCATGCGCTGCGCACTACGTTGCCAGTCGTCCAGCATATCTGTCAGGTCAGACAGGTCCGTTTCGGTCAGGTGTAACGTCTGATCGCGCAGGGGCGCGAGCGGCTGTTCGTGATCGACCACAAACGTGATGAACAACCAGCGCAGCGGCGAAGGCAACTGAGCATCGCGGGTGGGGCGATATGCGTGGAACTGATAGGGAAACACCAACATCGCCCGGCCAGGTGACAGATGATGGGTCCGCCGATCGACAATGGTGTCCACCTCACCGCTTAAGGGCACCGCCAGCACAAACCGATGATGCACGCTGGCCCGTCGCCCCAGTTCGGTGGGCGATCGCCGACAGAACATCAACACATCATCCGGTACGGCGAGCACCTCAGCCCGACGTCCACGGTAGTAATCGCGCGGGTCGGGCAGCTTCGCAGCGCGATCGGCCAAAGACGAGTATATCGATTGCGCTAAATTTTGTGCTGATTTAGCCATTTACTTAACCGCATCATAGCGTACGTTACCCGCGGAGGCATACCATGCAACCGGCATCCACCAACCAGGCAGTGAAAATCGGACTGATCGGCTGTGGGCATCGACTGAAGCACCTGGCCGGCCTGCTGCACGACCGGGAAGCAGGCACGCAGTTCGTTGGCATATTTGATACCAAGCCCGCTTCGATTGAAGCGGCGAACGAACGGCTCGACAGTGAACTTACCTCATACGAGTCGGCCGAGGCGCTTTGCGCGAACCCGGAGATCGATTGGGTGATGATTGGTTCACCCAACACCTTGCATCGCGAACATGCCGTGGCGGCGCTGGATGCGGGCAAACATGTGTTCTGCGAGAAGCCACTCGCGACCACCATGGACGACTGCCTGGCGATCGCCGTAGCGGCGAAGCAAAGCGGCAAACACTTCAGCTTCGGCCTGACCCTGCGCTATGCGCCGTTCTACCGCAAGGTTCGCGAGTTGCTGGACGACAACGCCATCGGCACGTTGATCAGTTTCGAATTCAATGAAACCATCGCACCTGATCATGGTGGATACATTCATCGCGACTGGCGGCGTCATCGCCACATCGCGGGCACGCACCTGCTGGAAAAGTGTTGCCACGATATCGACATCGCGCTGTGGCTGACCGATGCGCGTCCCATGCAGGCGGCCAGCTTCGGTGGTTGCAGAATGTTCACGGAAGACAATCGTCATCTGCAGGACAAAATCGGCGCGCACGCCAACGGTCGTCGCGCCTTTGAAGGGTGGGATTGCGATACCACCGATTCACCGTTCAACAACGACAAGAGCATCATCGATCATCAGGTGGCCATCCTGTCTTTTGATAACGGAGTCAAAGCCACGTTCCACGCCAACTGCAGTGCAACGATTCCTGAGCGCAGGCTTTACCTGCTTGGCACCGAAGGTGTGATACGCGGCAACCTGCTCGAGGGACACATTGAATACCGTCCGCTCGGTCACGATGCGACCACCACCACGTTCGACACCACCGGCGGGGGGCATGGCGGGGGTGATGCGGTGTTGATCGATGAATTGCTGCAAACCATGCACGACAACGCGCCGCCTGCGGCAGGGATCGCGCAGGGCCTTGCTTCGGCGGCCACGTGTTTCGGTATGGATGAAGCGCTCGACACTGGTCAGGTGATCAACCTTAAACCTTACTGGGATGCCATCGACGGAGCACTACGATGACGCATAGTGAATCGCGCACGGCTGAACGTATCAAAACAAACGTGTTCGCTGATCCGGCCGACATCAGCCTGACGGTGGCCGAGGAAATCGCAGCGCTCATTCGCGCGAAGGCGGAAGCCGGCGAACGATGCGTGCTGGGCCTTGCGACTGGCTCCACACCGACGGGCATCTACGCGCACCTGGTGCGGATGCATCAGCAGGAAGGGCTGAGCTTCAAGCACGTGGTGACATTCAACCTGGATGAATACCTGCCCATGCAGCCGGATGCGCTACAGAGTTACGTCCGTTTCATGCGTGAGCATCTGTTTGATCACATCGACATTCTGCCGGAGAACGTGCACATTCCCGATGGCACCGTATCCCCGGAGCAGGCGGGTGAATTTGTGCGCCGGTATGAACAGCGCATCGCTGAAGTCGGCGGGATTGATTTTCAATTGCTCGGCATCGGACGCACCGGCCACATTGGTTTCAACGAGCCGGGGTCATCACTTGAAAGTCGCACACGGGTGATCTGGCTGGACCGACTGACGCGGTTGGATGCGGCCAGTGATTTCTTCGGCCTGGAGTACGTGCCACGACGCGGCATCACCATGGGCGTGGGCACCATCATGGAAGCGCGGCGCGTGGTGCTCACCGCGTTCGGTGAAAACAAAGCACCGATCATCGCGCAAGCGGTGGAAGGGCAGATCACTCCGACCATTCCCGCCAGCTTCCTTCAGCAACATCCCAACGCCGCGATGTATCTGGACGATGCGGCGGCGGCCGATCTGATGCGCTTCCGTTGCCCGTGGTTGCTTGGCCCGGTGGAATGGAACGAGGCGATGATCCGCCGCGCGGTGATCTGGCTGGCCGGCGAAGTGGGCAAGCCCATTCTCAAACTCACCGATGAAGACTACAACGAAACGCACCTGCAATCGCTCGTTGCCGAACATGGCCCGGCTTATGAAATTAACCTGAACGTGTTCCGGCACCTGCAGCGCACCATCACCGGTTGGCCCGGCGGGAAGCCGCATGAAGCGAAGCAGCCGGGTGACCTCGACCGCACGCGCGACCGCGTCTTTCCCAAGCGCGTGCTGATTTTCTCGCCGCATCCGGATGACGATGTGATCAGCATGGGCGGCACGCTCATCCGTCTGGTCGATCAAGAACACGAAGTGCACGTGGCCTACCAGGTGTCCGGCAGCATTGCGGTGTTCGATGATGATGCGATTCGCTTCACCGACTTTGCCGCGCAGTTCAACGCGATGATGGGCATCGAAACCGAACGCAGCGCCGCCATCGAACAGACCGTCGCCGATGCACTGAAACACAAACAACCGGGGCAGGTGGATAGCGATGATGTGCAGCGCATCAAATCGCTCATTCGCCGTGGTGAAGCCGAAGCCGCTGGCCGATGCTGCGGCGTGCCACTCGAACAACTGCATTTCCTCGACATGCCGTTTTATGAAACCGGTGCCGTGCGCAAGAAGCCGTTGAGCGAGGAAGATATTCAGATCGTTTACGATCTGATCGCGCAAGTGAAGCCGCATCAGATTTATGCCGCGGGCGATCTGTCTGATCCTCATGGTACGCATCGCACCTGTCTGGCTGCGGTATGCACCGCCTGCGAACGCGCGATCAAACAAACGTGGTTCGATGAAACGGAAGTCTGGCTCTACCGCGGCGCGTGGCAGGAGTGGAGCCCGCATCAGATCGAAATGGCCGTACCCCTCAGCCCCGAAGAACTGGCACGCAAACGCCAAGCGATCTTCAAGCACGAATCACAAAAAGATAAGGCCCTGTTCCCCGGCATCGACGACCGCGAATTCTGGCAACGCGCCGAAGACCGCAACCGCACGACGGCCAAACTGTACGATGAACTCGGCCTGGCGGAGTATGAGGCGATCGAGGGGTTTGTGCGATGGGCTGTTTAAAATGAACCGCAGAGACATAGGGCAAAGGGGAAAGTGGCAAAACCATACCTCTCTGTGATCTCCATGCCTCTGTGGTGAACCTCTTAGTGCCAGCGGTCAGCCCCCGGGTTGCCACCAAGGGCTATTGGTCGGTGAGGACGCCGAGACGCAGGGCAGGTAAATGTACGGCTGCGGTTTGGGGGTTGAACTGATACAACACAAAACCGTTCGCGCCGAGGACGCGGATGGTCATCAGTTGGTCGGCGGTTTGTGCCGGAGACAGGCGACTGTTGCTGGCGGTGATGCCGACCCCCGGGAGGAGGGGGAAGTCATTGGGCAGAATGGCGCGTTGGTGGGTGGTCCACTTGGTCAGATCGTGGATGTTTTCGGTGTAGTTCATGGGGCAGAGGAAGTCGACCCAGCCGCGTTCGGCCCAGAGTTGCCAGTCCTGGCCGACGTTGGTTCTGCACTTGGGGTAGTCGCCGAACACGGCGGCGCTGATTTTCACGTGGGGTTTGATACGGCGTGAACCGCGGCTCACCGCTTCAACCAGACGGCTGACCTGATCCTCCCGCCATTGTTGATAGGTAGGCTTGCGCGAAGTAGGCAGCGACGCGATATCTAACTGAAATCGCTTACGTGCGACGGCGGAGTAATCCGCATTCGCATGGGGATAGCGGATGTAATCGAAGTGGATGCCGGCCACATCATATTTGCGGACGACTTCGAGCATGCTGTCGCGCTCGAGTTTGAAGTTAGCGGGGTGTGATGGCGCGAGCCAGGGTAGTTCCTTGCCGCGTTTGTCCGTCTGGAGTCTGCCTTCACGTCGCATGCGCTCGACAAATTTCCGGGGGGCACCGTGCAGGTTGAAGTTGACTTTCCAGACGTGCAGTTCGATGCCGTACTTCTTGCAGGCGGCGAGGCAGTCGCGCAAATAGTCTGCGCTTTCGGGCAGATCATCCGCAGGTGGCAGGTGATCGGATGGATAGTAAGCGCGACCGCCCCACAACATGTTGACGAAGACCATGTTGATGTTGTGGTCAGCGAGATATTTGGCTGACTGTTCCCACGTCCATCCCGGAATGCCCCGCGCATCGTGGCACCACATCGCACGGTAAGGTGTGTTCCATTTCGGATAGGCAAGCATGCGGGCGCGCTGAATGTGGCGGGTTGCCGATCCAATCACGTCCAACGTGCGTGCTACTTCCAGCGGGGCGGCGGGGCTGGACGGTTCGGCAATCGATGCCAGGTCATCTTTTGCCTTGTGGACGTGCGAGGCGATGTCCGCCTTCTGCTGCGCGGTCAGGTGATCCACAAAAAGCGCGATGTGTGCTTCGAGGTCGCCATTGTGCAAAGGTGCAGTGGCGTGTTGCATGTGGGCGTTGACCAACTGATGCGCGATAGCGCGATCGAGTGACACCAGGGATGCGAGTATGAAACGTTGTTTCTCCGCATTATCACCATGCGTGAGAATGTGCGTGATGAATTGCCCGCGCGCCGAGCGCAGCACGGCGGGTTGACCTTTCTTCCCACCGCGTGATCGCCACCAACCCACGACCTGCGCTGCATCGCCGATCGGCTTCGCCTGTTGCATGTTCCACGAATTCTGCAGTATGGATTGCGGGTAGCCACGTTCGACTTCATCGGTGAACGCGATGGTGTGCAATTCATCGGCGTGTTTCGCTTTCCGCCAGCCGATCTGCCTGATGCCCATCGCTTCGGTGAGCGAAGGCGGCACGCTGTAGAAGGCGATCACCTTTCCGCCGCGATCCATGAACCGGATGAGGCGATTGACCTCGGCTTTGGTCATGTGCGGGTTGTGGGGGTAGATGGCGATGCGCCCCCCCGGAAGGCCGCGTCGTTCGACATCGCGATCGGTGATGCGGATAAATGGGATGCCGGCGTCGGTCAGCAGGCGTGCCATGCGCTGGTGGGCATCTTTGACAGTGCGACGATCAGCGCGGTGACGTTCAGAGCGGCTGCCATAGACCAGGCGTATCGGCGGGTTGTGAACGTACAGGGGGTCGGTAGCGGTGGGCGCAGGGGTAGCCTGGCCGAACGTGGTGGCGGCCCACACCCATAAGCCGATAACCGTGGTGAACACACGCATGTGACGCCCCTGATCGATGTTCGTTGTCATCATACACGACGCGGCTATGGTTCAAGGGCGCTCACTTGTTGGGCGCTTACCTGTTTGGCACTTTGTTTTCCGAGGGGCGAGCCTTCCGGGGGTCCGGTAACGTGGTGAAATTTGTCACTTGCTGGATGCGTGCTCAATCAAGTGGATGCTGGCGAAAGCCGATGCCAATATCTAGAGAGGTGTTGTTGAACCGGGAGTGAGGCAAATGAGACGGGTGGAACCGGCTTGCGGCTGCCGCATCCGGTCAAGGGTTAAGACACATGCGGATTGTTGCGATCATTCTACTGGTTGTTGCGTGCCACTTGGCATATCGGGGTGCGGTGATACTGGGCAGTGCCGTGCAGGATGGCGGTGACCTTTCCGTGGGCCCAGAGGCTGTGATGTACTTATTGTTGGCGGCGTCGTTGGCGATTGCAGCGTCGTTCATCTACAAGTTGCAACTGTTCTCCACCGTGCCAACACGCACCGCGCAGATGGACGAGCACAACCACGTCGCGCCGCCTGCCGATGTCATCGCCGCTCCGCGCACCACCCAAACCGAGCATACCCTCGAAGGCGAAGCCGGTTCTTCGTCTGGTCGAACTTGTCTGATCGAATTTGATATCGAACAGCTTCGCATCAACCGCTGGGAGTTGAAAGGCCGCAGCGCCAGCGGAGAAGAAGTGCGGGCGTGGTTGACGTCTTTGGGTTTCATTCCCACGCCGGACGGCTGGCTGGGTGATGATACGAACCTGGATCAATTCACGCGCACCGAGATCACCCGTTGCCGTTCGATCGCCCGCGCCAATACCGACCTGGAAGACGCCCGCCGGGTGGAACTTCGCCGTGCGATGCAGCAGTCGAGCGGCCAGCAAGACCTCGCCAGTGCCGATGTCGTCGGTTAACACGCCGACACCTGCTGCACCAAGGTCTTTACGCGATCCACATCCACGACGCCGGTTTCGTTCTTCAGTGATGTGCCAACGATGAAACCATTCGCGTACTGCGCAAGTGGTGCAACGCGATCCACGCAAACACCGCTTCCAATGAACACCGGGCAATCGCCTGCGGATTCTTTCACGGTGCGTAATTCA
>JANQFT010000381.1 GCA_028277685.1 Phycisphaeraceae bacterium | reverse complement strand
GGCCTGGGCTTCAGAGAGTTTGCTCTTGGCAACCTTCTCGGCGGCGGCATCGTTGGCGCGACGTGCGGCGGCGGCATCAGCCTTGGCCTTGGCGGCAGCTTGTGCGGCGGCCTTTTCCTGAGCAGCCTTGGCGGCAGCGTCGGCCATGGCTTTGGCTTGAGCGTCGGCCTTGGCCTTGGCGGCAGCGGCGGCGGCGGCTTCCTGGGCGGCCTTGTCCTGAGCGGTCTTGGCTTCGGCGTCGGCCTTGGCCTTGGCGCGGTTGGCACGAACGCCGGTCTTCAGCCACTTCTCGACGCGAGCCATGCTGTTGAGCGCGGTGGTGCGCATGGCTTTGGGTGCTTTACGGTTTGACTGTACTTGTTTGTACAGCTTCATGGCTGTTTCAGCGTCGTAGTTCTTTTCTGCTTCGGCGGCAGCTTCAAGGGTCTGGGCGGAGACGACAGCCACCTTGACTGCCGTTTGAGTTTCGTTGAATTTCGCACGCTGTTTGCGGTCGAGTTGGACTGGGTCAATGCGATTCAGCACAGCGGCTGCATCCACGTATGCACCCTGGTCGTACAGTTTGATGCCCTGATTGAGCAACTGTGCGGCAGTGCGATCTTGAGCCGAGGCAACGGAAGCGCACAGCGACATCATCACACAAACGGTGATAATGGTCCCGGGTAGCCAGCGACGGGTTTTCAACAGCATGGTCGTCTCCAAGGTTTGCCCAACACGGCGGCGGAATGGCGTTAGATTTTGCCTATCCCGTAGAAGTTTCCCTAAGGTGGGGGAGGCCTGTCTCCATCTGGATAGTGGCGTAGTTTAAGGTTCTGGTCAAGCGCCTGCAAGCGACCCAAGCCAAGCGGTGCCAGTAAGTAACGTCAGGCGGCTCCGGGTCCGCCGGATGGCCAGCCACTTGCCGGGGTATGGGTAGGAAGGCAAATATGAGGATTAAGGGGGTTTTGGAATGTCGAATGGCGAAATTCGAATGACGAATGAATGACCAATGCCCAATTACCTGGCAGAACTTGCCGCAGCTCCGCAGCATATTTCGTCATTGATCATTCGACATTACCCACCAACAAAAAAAGCCCGAGGACGCAGGACGTCCTCGGGCGCAAATTAGCGCTTTTGTTAAAAAAATTATGAGGCGGCGTGCTTGCCGAACCATTCCTTCGACCCGTTCCAGTCGGCCTTCATCGAATCGGAACCGGGCTTCCAGTTAGCGGGGCAGACTTCGCCGTTCTCACGCACGAACTGGAACGCTTCCAGAACACGCAACGTTTCATCCACGCTGCGACCCACCGCCAGGTTGTTGATGGTCGAGTGCTGAACCACACCATCGGGGTCGATGATGAACAACCCACGCAGGGCGACGCCGTTCTCTTCACACAGTACGCCGTAGTCGACGGCGAGGCTCTTGGTCAGGTCGCTCAGCAGCGGGAACTTCAAACCCTGGATGCCACCGGCATCGCGCGGTTTTTCGGTCCACGCCAGGTGAGTGAACTTGCTGTCGATGCTGGGGGCGGCCACTTCCGCGCCGGCTTTCTGGAATTCATCCACGCGATCACTGAACGCAAGCAGTTCCGTCGGGCAGACGAACGTGAAGTCCAGCGGGTAGAAGAACAGCACCAGCCACTTGCCTTTGTAATCGTCCAGGCCGATGGTTTTGAACTGGCCATCCTGAACGGCGTCGAGTTTGAATTCGGGGGCTTGGTTACCAACGAGTGCAGACATGTCATACATCCTTCTTGAATGACGTTCGGTTTGAAACAGTTGCGGGTTCCCGCATCGATCGTACTGCGCATGATCGACATCCCCGCAACAACCGAATCGTAGGGGTAGTCGGTTGTGTGTGTCCAGTTTGTTGGATCGGGTTTTCAGATAGCCAACGGTTTGCCTGCACCGAATGCGAGTTCAGCCAGTCGATCGCCCATGCGGGCGTAGCCGTCGCCGTTGGGGTGCAGGCCGTCGGGAAGCAGGCCCTCGGCGACATCCTCGAGGTTGAACATTTCGTGGCCGTGCAGGTAGTGGATGTTGGTATCGCCTCGTCCCCGGAAGGTTCCGACGATGTTTTCGAGTTGATCGCGCATCCACTCGAGGGTGAGGCCGACGTCGTTCGGCGTGGTTTCACGTTCGGGTGATGCGATGGGTGAGATCAACAGCAGTGGGGTGTCGGGGTGGGCATCGCGCACGGTGAGGATGAACCCGATGACCGCCGCCGCCCAGGTGCGCGCGTTGTATGTGCCACCGCCGTAGGTATTGATGCCGAGCTTCAGGCTGATGCGGTCCGCCGGGCAGTTGGCGATGTGCCGGGCGACGATCTGTTCAAAGTGGCAGTTGCCGCCGAACCCGAAGCTGCGCAGGTTCACGTTCGCCTTCCGCGCGACGATGGCGGGCCAAATCATCGCGGGGCTGTGCGCCTGTCGACAGTGGGTGATGGTGCTGCCGTAGGTGATCCACTTGGGGCGGGGGTCTTCGAATCGTGTTGTGTTGGCACCGTTATCCACTTCAACCTTCAACACCGTCACACGGCCAAACTGAGGTAACCACAACTCGATGCGTTTGGTTTCTGCGGACAACCCCGTGAAGGTGATGGTGTGCGTCTCGTTGAGTTTGGTTGCTTCGGTTGCGACCAACTCGTTGTCGATCACCAGGTCGACACACATTCTCTCCTGGGTGTCGAGCACGCAATTCAACGTGATGGCAATGCTGGTGGTGTTACTGATGGTGGTCAGCCGCACGCCGGATGCACACCTCGCACGTATCATCAGTTCTGGGTGGATCAACGCTTCCTGTTCGATCGGCAAACGACACGGTGCAATTCCGCCGTTGACTTGCTCAAATGAATCTGCGCCTTCGAAAGCAATGGTATCGTTGTTGAGCGTGAGTTCGCGCATGGGATAACTCCTTGGTAGATCATGCGACTCAACCGAGATTGCGGGAAAATGTCAAGCTCCGGCCACGGCGTTGCGTCGTTGCTGGGCGGTGTCCATCTGTTCGGCGGTGGGGCTTTGGCCGGTGGTCATCATGTCCATGAAGCAGTCGAACAGGTAGCTGGCATCGTGCGGACCGGGCGAGGCTTCGGGGTGATACTGCACCGCGAAGATGGGCAGGCTGTTGTGCTGAAAACCTTCGAGCGTGTTGTCGTTGAGGTTGATATGTGTGGGCGTGGCGCCGGCCGCTTTGAGTGAATCGATGTCCACCGCGAAGCCATGGTTCTGGCTGGTGATTTCCACCTTCCTTGTGGCCAAGTTCTGCACCGGCTGGTTACCGCCGCGATGGCCGAATTTCAACTTGAACGTTTTTGCTCCCAGTGACAGGGCGATCAACTGATGCCCGAGGCAGATGCCGAAGATGGGCAGCTTGCCGTGCAGCTTTTTCAGTTCGTCGATGGTGGCGTCGACCGGCTCGGGGTCGCCGGGGCCGTTGGAAACGAACAGGCCGTCGGGGTTGTGCGCGAGAATCTCTTCCGCCGTGGCGGCATGTGGGACGACGACCACATCGCAACCACGGTCGGTCAGGTTT
>JANQFT010000379.1 GCA_028277685.1 Phycisphaeraceae bacterium | reverse complement strand
CGGTGATGTCCACGAGTTCAACGTTTTGGCTGGTGTAGTCGCATTCCCAGGCAATGACATCCACGCCGGCTTTTTGGGCGACCCCCGGAAGTTTGTCTTTGATGCTGGTCAACATTTCAGACACGGGGAAGTGGCCAAAGCCTTGCAGATGGAGTTTCTTTTGCTGGAGTTCGATGAGCTTTTTCGCTTCGGCCATGGCTTTTTCGTCGCCGGCGGCCTTGGCTTTCTTGTACGCCTCGCGCGCCGGGGCAACGCTTTGCGTGTGATGCTTTGTGGGCGCGTAGGCCATGGCGATGGCGCGGTTGTCATAAACACCCACGCGGAGCTTGGCGGTCTTGCCGGCGGCATCCACGGGACGGCTGACTAACAACAGAATGACCAGCGCGATCACGCTGGCGGTAGCGGCTACGATGCGGGCGATGTTCCGTTTCATGAAGAATCTTCCTTTTGGAATGGGGTTTAGCGTTCGCGTTGAACGGCCATACTGATCAGCAAGACGATCGCAGAGAGAATGCACCCACCCGTGACGACGGCCAGCGTGGCGAATGATCGCCAAAACACTTCACCCTCTACCGCTTCCCAGATGCCGAGCACGCAAAGGAACACGCCGATGATGATGCCGGTGACGGATGTGCCAACCAGCCAACGGGCGACACTGCGAACCTGATGGTGGTACATGGTGAGACTCCTGCATAATTTCGCAAATCAGGTGTGTGGGTGCGTCGCGCCTAATTGCGACGCACCGATGGACGTATTTTGAGTCGCGCCATCAAATGAAGCGCGATGTTGTTCTGAAAACGGCGCGGAGCGACCATCACTCCGCGCCGCCCATCGGATGATGAATCGTGCAGGTGCGATGCATCACTGGTCCTTCCGATGGTGTTCGTCTTGCCTGCGCAACACCCCAAATGCGATCACCAGCAACAGCCCGAGTACGATGGTGGTGTTGGTGGTGGCCATGTTCCGATCTCCAAGCAACTCAAGGCATTAAGGCACGAAGGTAAATGCTTTCAACATCGCTGGTATTTTCAAATGGAATGCCAAACTGCACCAAAACATGCATCCATTTGTCATACAAGCACTTACCCTGAAACACCCCCGGACACACCTCACACCATTCACGCAAAAATAGACATTGAATGTTACCTGATGTACATTAAATGTATGACATTATTTGCACAAACTGAGCGATCACAAGCCAAGGCGCTGGCGGCGCTGGTGTACATCAACCCGTTCACGCCCGAGCGAATTACCGCGGAGCGCAAGGCCCTGGGGCGCGACTTCCGCGAAGAGCGGGCAGACTGGAACCTGGCTTACACCGACCCGTTGCGTTACGGGAACATTGAAGCCCTCATCGAGCGCAGTAGCCGCGTGATCGACAAAGCGCGCGATCGTTTGGTGCGCGGTGATGCGGCGAGCAATGATGATCTGACGCTGTACGAAGACGTGGTGTTGTTCAGTGTGTACCACCGATTCTGCGAACGGTTCGATCACACCATTGCGCAGCTGGTGTCGGGTAAGCGACGGGTGAAAATCAACTACTACGATGATTTCGCCGAACAGATTGCGCGCTATCTGGATGCACCAGGCGTGCCTCGTCCTGCGGGAGACGACACTGCCCACCTGTTCGCATGCTTCTTCCAGATTCGTCGGGCGTTCCATCACATCTTCAAATACATCATCGGGGCCTCCGATTCAGCGGTGCGCTTGCGGGCAGCGGTGTGGCAGTCGATTTTCACACACGACTTGCGTCGGTATCGTCGCGTGCTGTTCGATCGCATGGGCGATATCACCACGCTCATCACCGGCCCAAGCGGTACGGGCAAAGAACTGGTGGCCCGCGCGATCGGGTTGTCACGCTACATTCCTTTCGACCCCGCTCGACAGCAATTCACCGAGGATTTTGCCGGCACATTCTTTACCCTGAATCTCTCTGCGCTATCGCCCACATTGATTGAATCGGAACTGTTCGGACATCGTCGCGGTGCGTTTACCGGGGCGGTGAGTGATCGCGAAGGTTGGCTGGAACAATGTCCGCCACTGGGGACGGTGTTTCTGGATGAGATGGGTGAAGTGGAATTGTCCATTCAGGTGAAGTTGCTGCGGGTGTTGCAGAGCCGGGTGTTTCAACGGTTGGGTGAAACGACCGAGCGGCGTTTCGATGGGAAGATCATTGCGGCGACGAATCGTGATCTTGCCACCGCGATGCGCGAGCACCGCTTCCGGGGTGACCTGTATTATCGCCTGTGCAGTGATCTGATTGTCACGCCATCCCTATCCATTCAACTGCGCGAACGTCCGGACGATCTGGAGCGTCTGGTCACGCACCTGGCCCAGCGCATGGTGGGGGAGGAACGTGAGAGCCTGGTCGATCAGGTGGTCACGTGGATCAACGCGGAACTCGGGCCAGACTACCCCTGGCCGGGCAATGTGCGTGAATTGGAACAATGCGTGCGC
>JANQFT010000162.1 GCA_028277685.1 Phycisphaeraceae bacterium | reverse complement strand
CCCGGAAGTATGGATCGAGCTTCGTGCCATCCTCACCAGCAGATCGGCAATCAGGTCGCACAAGCACAACTTTCCGCGGACGAGTTGCTGCGGGCCTACTGCACCCTGATGTACGCAAACTGCGGAACCTATGAAGAAGCGGCCAAGCGTCTGGGGCTGGACCGGCGGACGGTCAAGGCGAAGATCGATCACGATCTGCTGGAACAAATCACCGGCGCAAACGTAAATATGACAACTGTTTGAGCCTGAGAGCGAACGGGGGGCGTCTGGTGTAGAATACCGGGTTTGACCCATGCCGCTGGAGTTCGGGGCCATGGTTGGCCGCGTAAAACGAGACATATTCAATCGCGTGGTCATGACGCTGTTGGCGGTCGCTACAGGCATGCTGCCTCTTGGTTGTCGCACAGCCAAGGAACAGCGCGTTGATGCAGACAAGGTGGCCGGCGACATCATCGCCCAGAGTCAGGCCGAAGCGCTGGGCAAAGCCGAACCATTCACCATCAACACCGCAGCCAACGAACTGCGTCGTCGCTTGATGATTGGTCAGCAGTTGCCCCGCACCGGCGCCGCATCGCTGGGGGTCGACCAACTCAAACCCATCGAGCATTGGCCGGAGGATGATTATCTGAAAGAACGCGCCGCGATGCGGACCACGCCCATCGTAACGATGGAGCAAGGCAAGCCGCTGAAGTTGACGCTGGTGCAGGCCCTGCAGGTGGGCGCGCGGAACAGTCGCGCGTATCAATCGCGGAAAGAGTCGGTGTTCGAAACGGCGCTCGCGCTCGATCTGGAACGTCACGACTTCCGCACCAGTTTTGCTGGCGCACTCGATACGTTGTTCAACCACGATGTGGAAGCCGTGCAGGCGAATCTGGATAACTCGTTCACCGCATCGATGGAGCGACGCTTCGAAAGCGGGTTGAGCCTCACCTCGCGCATCATTTTTGATCTTGCCGCCCTGCTCACGCAGGACCGGTCGAGTTCACTGGGGTTCTTTGCCGACATTTCGGTGTCGTTGCCACTGCTGGCCGGATCGGGGCGGCACATTGTGCGCGAACCGTTGACCCAGGCGGAGCGCAATGTGCTGTATTCACTTTGGGGGTTTGAACGATTCAAGCGCACCTTTGCGGTGGATGTAGCAAGCGATTACCTGGCGGTGCTGCAACAACTCGACCGCGTGAAGAATGCCGAGGCCAACTTCCAAAGACGGCTCGAGGCCTACGAACGCGCCCGCGCTTTGGCCGAAGCCGGTAGTGGCAAAGGTTTTGAAGCCGACCAGGCGCGGCAGCGCGCCTTGGAAGGACGGGATGCCCTGAACAACGCGCGGGTGGGATACGAGCAGCGGCTCGACGAGTTCAAGATCACGCTCGGCTTGCCTACCGATGCGCGCCTCGAACTGGATCGGGATGAACTGGAACGATTGGCCGCCGGCGCGCAAGAGGCATTGAAACGTACCGGCGCCAAACAAACAGGCGAAGATGCGAAAGGCCCCATCGCTCAGCAAACAACCCCGGGCCGCTACGAGCTACCGGAAAACCTCGCGGTGGATCTCGCATTCAAGAACCGCCTGGACCTGCGGCAACGCATCGAAGAAGTGGAAGATGCCAAGCGCGATGTGGTGATCGCCGCCGACGCCCTCGGGGCAGCACTGACGTTCACCGCGGGTGGTTCAATCGGTGAACGTCGCAGTGGGGCCGGCGGAGCGCAGCAGAGCAATGCGCAACTTCGATTCGATCGATCGAATTACAATCTGGGCCTCGGCCTGGACCTGCCCTGGGACAAGGTGGATGACCGCAACACCTATCGTAATCGACTGATCGACCTGGAACAGTCGGTGCGCGATGTGCAGGAACTGGAAGACAACATCAAGCTGCGCATTCGTTCGGCGCTCCGTAACCTGGCGCAGCAGCGGGCCAGCATTCAGATTCAGGATCAGGCATTGGTGTTGGCAGAACGTCGAGTGGAAGGCACGGGCCTGCTGCTTCAGGCGGGCCGGGTGCCGATTCGTGATGTCCTTGATTCGCAGGACGACCTGGTGGATGCGCAGAACGAACTGACCAACGCCCTGGTCAGTTATCGCGTGGCCGAACTTCAACTGCAGCGCGACATGGGCGTGTTGGAAGTGAACGAGAAAGGACTCTGGCGTGAATATCGTCCGGAATAATCCTCGGTTTGGCCAGGGACTGGCGACCACCACCACGCTGTGGATCATCGCGGGCGTGGTAGGCACTGGCGTGGTGTTCGGCGCGATCGCGCTGGTCACGCCCGGCGAAGAAACCGACCCGGTGGCGTTGTACACCGTCGAGAAAGGGCCGCTCACCATCAGCGTGGCCGAAGCAGGCACCATTCAAAATCGTGAAAAGCGCATCCTGAAAAGCGAAGTGTACCGCCGGGTCAGCATTCTCTGGATTGTCGATGAGGGCACGTACGTCAAGGAAGGCGACCTGTTGATCGAACTGGACGCCTCGGATCTGACCGAGCGAAAACTCGATCGCGACATCCGCGTGCAGAACGCCCAGGCGTCACTGATTCGTGCGCGCGAAAATCTGGAAGTCGTCAAAAGCAAGTCGGCCAGTGATGTTGAACAAGCGGAGCTCGACCTGGAATTTGCCGAACTCGATCTGCGCAAGTATCTCGAAGCGGAGTACCTGCAATCCCTCAAGGAAGCAGACAACGCGGTGGAGAACGCGCGCGGCGAACTGCAACGGGCAAAGGATAAGGCCGACTGGTCGGAAAAACTTTTCGACAAGAAATACGTCACGCAGAACGAAATGGAAGCAGATGTGGCGGCAGCCCGCAAGAAAGAGCTTCAACTGGAAATCGAACAGATGAAGCGTGATGTGTTGGTGAACTACACCCACCCGCGGGATAAACGTCAGAAAGAATCCGACGTCAAACAAAAGCAGGCGGCACTGGAACGCACCGAACGCCGCGCCAAGGCGGATGTGGTTCAGGCCGAGGCCGACCTGCGGGCCAAGCAGCAGGAATACGACAAGCAGAAGAATCAGCTTGAAGAAGACATCGAACAGATCGCCAAGTGCCGCATCGTTGCCCCGGTGGATGGCATGGTGATTTACGCCACCAGCGGTAAGGGCAGTTGGCGCGGCAACCAGGAACCGCTGGCCGAAGGTCAACAGGTGCGTAATCGGCAGGAGCTGATCTACCTGCCCACCGCCAATGAAATGATGGCGCAAATCAAGGTGCACGAATCGGTGTTGAAGAAAGTGTCCACCGGCATGCCGGTTCGTGTGACCACCGATGCCCTGCCCGGCAAAACGTTCCGCGGTGAAGTGAGCAAGATCGCCCTGCTGCCCGATGCGCAGATGATCTGGCTCAACCCGGACCTGAAAGTGTACAGCACCGAAATCAACCTGGATAACAACGAAAATCAACTGCGGGCCGGCATGAGTTGCCGCGCCGAGATTGTGATTTCGCACTACGACGATGTTCTGTTCGTGCCAGTGCAATCGGTGTTGCGGGTGTTGGGCAAGCCAACGGTGCACGTGTGGAACGGTAAGGAAGGCGAACGTCGCGAACTGGAACTGGGGCTGGACAACGGTCGCATGGTGCACGTGATCAGCGGCCTGGAACCAGGCGAACAGGTGATGCTCGCCCCGCCGATGACACCCTCTGCCGTGGGGCCGGATGAGCAGGCGTTGCCGGATGACCTGAAGCAAGCTGCGCAGGAAGCCGCCGAGAAGAAACAGGATGACGAAAAAGCCAAGCCCAAGTTCAGCGAAGCGGACATGAAGCTGATCGGCACGCTTCAACAGATGCGCGAACACGATGTGTTCAGCAAGTTGAAGCTCGAGCCTGAACTGCTGAAGAAAGTGAACGCCTTACTGGATGCCGTCGACAAAGGTGAATCGGTTGAGATCGACCCGGCAATTCGCTCTGCCATGAAGAAGATGATGTCGCGTCGCGGCAAACGTCCGGCGAAACAGGCTGACAACGGTAACGCCGAGTAACCGCGCGAGTATTCCCTGTGACCACCGCCCCCACCAGTCCCACTGCCACCACCCAGCGCACGTTGATTCAACTGAACAACGTGCACAAAACTTACATCATGGGCACACAAGAGGTGCACGCCCTGGCCGGGGTATCGATTGAGTTCCAGACCGGTGAGTTCTGGGCCATCATGGGACCGAGTGGGTCGGGCAAAAGTACGATGCTGAATCTGCTGGGTTGCCTCGACCGCCCTACCAGCGGCGAGTACCTGCTGCACGGCGAAAACGTGGGCGCGATGACGGACGATGCGCTCAGCGAGATTCGTTTGCGCCGGTTGGGCTTTGTGTTTCAAAGCTTCAACCTGATCGCGCAGCTCACCGTGCAGGAGAATATCTCACTGCCCTTGTATTACCTGGGCTGGGATCATGCGGAAAGCGATGCCAAGGCCGAGGAACTTGCGAAGCTGGTCGACCTTGGCGAACGTTTGGGCCACCGGCCCGCAGAGCTATCCGGCGGGCAGCAGCAGCGCGTGGCCATCGCGCGGGCGCTGGCGAACGACCCGAAGATCATTCTCGCCGACGAACCGACCGGCAACCTGGATAGCGCCACCGGTGATCAGATCATGACCCTGCTGACCAAGCTGCACCAACAGGGCAAGACCATCATCATGGTGACGCACGAACCCGACATCGCCGAATTCGCCAGCCACCACCTGCACATGCGCGATGGGAAGGTGGATCGGATTGAACACGTGGGAAGGTAGTAGCGAGGTTCGTTCATTCGTTGACTCGTCAGAACGCCTGTCAAGCAGTCAACGAATCAACGAGTTAACGAATTAACGAAACCAGCCATGCGTCAAAGCCGCATATACCGAAACGTTCGACTTGGCATCAAGACGCTGCTGCTGCATAAGCTGCGCAGTATGCTCACGATGCTGGGCGTGGTGTTCGGTGTGGGCAGCGTGATTGCAATGCTCGCAATCGGCGAGGGATCGAAAGAAGAAGCGCTGGCCCAGATTCGCAAACTGGGTGCGCGCAACATCATCATCAGTACGGTGAAACCCGCGGCTGAGGAACTCACCACCACCAGCGGCCGCAGCCACATGAGCATCTACGGCCTGCTGTACCTGGATGAACAGCGCATCGCCGAGACCATGCCCAGCGTGGTACGCACCGTGCCGGCGCGCATGCTGAAAAAGGATGCCCGGCTCGGTAAACAGAAGATGGAGCTGCGCGTGGTGGGCACCACCCCGGCGTGGTTCGACCTGGTGCGGCGCCCCATGATCGCCGGCCGAGCATTGAACCAGGAAGACATGCGTGATAGTTCCGCATCGTTGGTGCTCAGCGAACACGCGGCCAGGAGACTGCTGGCCACAAAAAACACCATCGGCCAGAAGATTGTGGTGTCCGGTTCGGTGTTCACCGTGGTGGGCATCGTGCAAAGTGAATCGGGCCACGGCGGCGCACTGCAAACACCCGATCAACGCACCGATGCGTACATCCCCATCAACACATGTCGCCAGCACTTCGGCGAAATCATTGTGGAACGCAGTGTCGGATCCGGCAAGCGCGAAATGGTCGAGCTTCATCAGATTCTGGTGGAAGTGGAATCGATGGATGATGTGGAATCAACCGCGGATGCGGTTGAGAACATGTTGAGCCGCTTCCACACGAAGGAAGATTACATGCTTTCGGTGCCGCTGGCGTTGTTGCGCCAGGCCGAGGCGGAGAAGCGCATCTGGAACCTGGTGCTGGGTTCGATTGCGGGCATCAGTTTGCTGGTGGGGGGCATTGGGATCATGAACATCATGCTGGCTTCAGTGACCGAGCGCACGCGAGAGATTGGCGTTCGCCGAGCGATCGGCGCGAAGCAACGTCAGATCATCATGCAGTTCCTGATCGAAACGGTGGTGCTGTCCACCATCGGCGGCATGATCGGCATCGCGTTTGGCATCGCCATCCCGTGGGCAGTGGAGACGTTGACTGGCATGATGACCATCGTGCCTTTGTACAGCATCGTGCTGTCGCTGGGCATCAGTGTGGGCGTGGGTGTGGTGTTCGGCCTGTATCCAGCGATGCGCGCGGCAAAACTTGACCCCATCGTCGCGCTGCGTCATGAGTAGCATCAAGTTGTTCATGGAAATCGCAAGCCAAGCACGTAACGTTCCCATTCGACCTTGAAAGCCCGCATGTCTTCGCGACCCAGAACTTGCTTGAGTGTGTTGTAACCCGTGGGATCGGTCGCGGCATTTTTGACAAAGCTGTGATAGTAGCGATGCAACAAACCCTTTTCCTGCAGGTAGTAACACAGGTACCGGGCCTGGGCGTAGTTGGTGCCGGGGTCTTGCTGATAAAACTGGTGATCGGTGGTCGAGCACAATGTCTCGAAACTCGGTACACGGCCGGCTTGAATCGCCTGCTGCAAGCCTGCCAGCCGCCAGTTGGTCAACCCAACAATCTTTCTGCCGCGTGATGATGACTGTTCGTACAGCGAACCCAACCCCTCGTTGAACCACGCGGGACACTTCGGGAAGTTCGCGGCAACAAACGGGTGCACAATTTCATGCACCAGCGTGCCGCCGCCGGTGGCGATGTTCATGACCAAGGCGCGATGCGTTTTGCTGTAGAAGCCATATGGCGTGTGCGGGGTGATCTTGAAAAATCGTTTACTGTTTTTCACGTAGCTGCGTTTATCGCGAAACAGCCACACATTGATGATGTGCGTAGGGTCTTTGGTGAAATACTGCTTCTTCAGCCGATCGACCGACCAGCGCACAGTGTGCACTGCACGTTGTTTGACGACGTCAGGTTTCTCATCACCAATCACCACGAACGGCTTCTCCAACACGACGGTGAAGTGACCGGGCAACGTTTTTCGCAGGGCATGAATGTGCTGGGCGTAATCGGCGTCGGTGAAACCGGCCGTGCGCTTGGGAGTGATGATTTGCTTCGGCCGCAGGGGCATGCGGATGACCATCTTCCCCCCGCGACCATCTTTCAGCGGCCAGGTGCGCAAGAATCTTGCCATGCTCATGCGACGATACGCTCCGTTATCTTCCGCCGGCTCGTGGTAGATCACCTCGCTCGTTTTCGCATCGAAGCCAATGATCAGGCGAAAGTGGTCCGTCGACTTTGGGTCCACGTTGTACTTCATGCACACGATGCTTGGTATGTCCAGCGCCGCATCACTCATCAATGCGGCAAACTGCTGGTCGATGTCCCACGTGTTTTTGCGGATGGGGTACCACACCTTACCCACGTTGAAGCCGAGGGCACGGGCAGCGGTGGTTAGTTCCTTGGCGTAGCAGCCGCGTCCCAACGCAGGGTCGAGTTTCGCAACGTTGAATACATCATCCTGGGTGATGGTGTGGCCAAGTTTGCGCAGCCACATCTCAATGCATGCTTCGCCGCAAAAATCCGGCTTCTGACGCACGTGCGGAATACCGTCGATGCGGCTGGACGTGATGCCAATATCCAGAGCAGCACCAAGCGAACTGACACCCAACAGCACGAACAAAGCGAAACGAATGGGCAATTGCATGGAAGCCTCCGCATGTGTTGGACGCACCACCAATGCAATGGTTCATCACTTTTGCACGGCCGGCACCCATGCGGTGGTGCGCCCGCCGATGGTGGTGTGGGCGATGGCTTCACCGCGCGATGTTACCGCACCACGCACTTTACCCCAGCGATGGTGGAACAACCACGTGCGGGGAAACTTATGCTTATCGGCATCGACTTCGACGGCCTTGCGAATCACCGCACTCAATTTCTTGCGAAGCATCCCCACTTCGCATGGCGACAGATTGCTGGCCAACCGATGCGGCGCGATTTTCGCCTGGTACAGCACTTCGTCGGCAATCCAGTTCCCCACGCCGGCGAAGAGCGATTGATTCAACAGCAACGCCTTGATCGGTGAACGTCGACGAGCCAGTTGCGTAACCAGTTCCGATGCGGGCGGCAGATCGTTCAACGGGTCGGCGCCAAGTTGACTGATCGGCGGCTCGTTCGGCGGATCATCCTGCAACCGGATGCGGCCAAGCCTGCGCATGTTCGTCATGCACAAACAGTCACCAGCATCCGTGGTGAACACCACCTTCCAGAAACGTGGGTGCGGATCGCCATCCTTATAGATATGAAACCGGCCGGTCATCCCAAAGTGCAACAGCGGATGCGGTGGCTGGTCAAGTTCGAACCACATTTGTTTGCCCGTGCGGTGCGCGGCAACAACGTTGCGCCCCTTCAAAGCCGCGGCAAACTTCCGAGGGGTCACACCGTTGAACACGATGCGATCATCGGCGGCCGCAACGCGCACGATCTGTCGGCCGACCAGCGTACATTCAGCCTGGCGACGGCCACGTTCGACTTCAGGTAGTTCTGGCATGCTGACATCATAGCCGTGTGACTATGCCGCATCTTTGATCAGCTCGATGCGTTCCCAGGGTCCAAACTGCCAGCGCAGCCACATCAC
>JANQFT010000158.1 GCA_028277685.1 Phycisphaeraceae bacterium | reverse complement strand
ATCGCCGCCTCGCTTGATCGTGGTTTCCTCGATGCGACCAGTCTGGCGGAGTACCTGGTCACCAAAGGCGTTCCGTTCCGCACGGCCCACCAGCATGTCGGTGCGCTGGTGAATCACTGCATCGAGAACGACATCACGCAGTTGAGCGATCTGCCGGTCGAGAAGATGAACGAGATCGCCGGCTGCGATGCGATCACTGCGGATGTGACCGACTGGCTCGGCGCAGCGAACGTGGTCAAGCGCTACCAGACCCACGGCAACGCAGGCCTCACCGGCTTTCAGCAGCAGCTTGCCGAATGGAAAGAGCGGCTGAAGGCGTAACAGAAAGCAATGAGGCATTTGAGGCACAAGGATCTGCCGGCAAAGCGGTACGGGTTTCTCGCGATGCGCGCAGTCATTCGCTGCCCTCCCCCCGGGGTAAAAAACGCGCCCCCATATAGGGGGGTCGCGACGCAGCTGGGCGCGCATCTGGTGGCATTTGTCCCCCTGACGGAGAGCAAATCGGGGCAAATCGGCCGTTTCGAGACGAAAACGTGCCTTTTTGGGCAAAAAAAGTTTACAAAATCCAAATCCCCCGAAGTTGCGCGCTCCGATGGAGGCATGCAGTCGAGAACATGCCGAACCTAAGGATTTGTTTCCACAGTTCCCACTCCCACACCGCTTGCCGCAGGCGGGCAAGCGGCTTGTCGAGTCAATCGCAGGCTTGGGAAGTAATTTGCAGGAAATTAGCGAACGTGGGAGGGGTGAGCATCGTCTTGTGCAATAGAGTACCAAGGGTGGACGTTGGTACTGGTAAGAGACGTAACCCTCAAAAGCAGGATGCTTGCGATGATTGCCGATATCGGTACGCACAAATCGTTGATGGATCGCTCAGCCGTTCGTTTTCTTCTGGGACATCGGCAGGGGCGATTGCTGACGGGTGATCATGTGACCGGCGAGACGTGGGTCAGCCTGGTCGATTATCGTTTCGGTCGCGATGGGGCATTGGTGGTTGAATTGCCATCTGAAGGTGAACAAGCTGACGCCATTCGACAGGGCGGTTACAGCGTGCTGAACGTGACGGCGGAGCCGGAACATCTGCATGGCGATGTTGTCGATGAACACGGTTTACTCACCGCCCACGCGATTGCGCATCTGAGTGCGCGGGTTGAGGCTGTGATCGAGAACGATGATGCCCAAACCATGGTCGTGCGCTTGCATGTGCAGGATGTGGAAGTGTACCTGCGGCGGGAGCATATGTGAGTGAACAGGTGCAGGTCCGGGCTTGCACGGACATTCGTCGCACCGTCCTGGCAGGCCCGGACCTTACGGTGAGATCAGGCGGATGCTTCAACGGGTTGGGGTTGGGTGATCCCCTCGGGAAGTTTGGCGGTTTCGTTGATACCAACCATCATCAGGGTCAGGTCGTCTTCCTGGTGGAGTGAGCCCGGCTGGGCCATGATGTTCTTTTCGAGGCGGTGCACCGCCTGGTCGAGGGTGCCCTCGCGCAGCTTTTGAAACTCGCGCAGATATTCCGGATCAACCGGGCAGGGCTTGTCGCCGAAGGCGACTTCGTAACCATCACTGTAGATGAGCAGGCGGTCGCCGGGGTAGAGTTGATAGGTGCGTTGTTCGAAATCATCGCTTTCGAACACGCCGAGTAGAGGTCCTTCCGGCTCGAGCATTTCGGTTTCGCCGCTCGCCCGCAGCAGCATGGGCAGGGGGTGGCCGGCCCGAGCCATCTGCAGTTCGAAGGTTTTGCAGTTGATCAGGCCATACACACCGGTGGCGAAACGGATGCCGCCGCCTTCACGGTTGACCATCTCATCGTTCAGTTGCGCCAGCGCCTCAGCGGGAGGCACGAGTTGGTAGCCGCCCTTAAGAATACGCTTGGTGGGCAGGGCACGTTTGACGAACATGGTCATCAGCGCGGCTGGCACACCATGACCCACCACGTCGGCAATCCAGAACCCGATGTGGTTTTCGTCGAGGCGTTGGGCATCGTAGATGTCGCCGCTGACGTAGCTGGCGGGTTTGAACATCACTTCGACTTCGACATCGCCGATCTTCGGCAGGCTGGTGGGCAGGAACTCGCGTTGAACGCGCGCGGCCAGGCGCATTTCTTCATCGAGTTTGTCCATCTGGCCCTGCAGGCCGCCGTGGTGAATCTGCGTGATGCGCAGTTCGCTGTTGAGTTGCTGGCAGATTTCCGCGTGGGCTAAGGTGGATTGGATGAGCACGCGGATTTGATCGGGGTCGCCATCCGGCCGCGCGGTGACCACGCCGCCTTGGAACCCGGTGCCGACGGCATCGTCATCGCCGCCACGGGTGAGAATGACCGGCACGTGCCACGCGCTCACGGCTTCAAGCGCGCGGTGTACTTCGAGGATGGGGGTATCGTCTGCCCCGATGAGCCAGGCCACCTGAGGATGATCGTTGGGGTTGGCTTCGGACCAGAGTTGGTCGGCCGACCAGGTGGTCAGCTCTGGCGGGTTGGCATTGGGCCAACGCGAGAGCAGATCGTGACTGAGCTGATTGCCGCGCTCCTGGGCACCGGCGAAGCAGATCAGTAGCAGGTCGCCACAACTCATGGATGCGCAGTCCTTACCAGGGGGAAAAATCAATCCCCGGATGGGTCATCAATCGGCCGTGTGGGTGAATTGCGTATCGCTTATCTGTCGATACGCAATTCACAATTCGTGATACGTCATCTCCATTCAGGCCCACAATCGATGCATCGACCTAGCGGACGTGCGGCTTAAGTGAATCGAGGGGCAAATCTAGTATTTGACCGGGTTTGAGTCCAAGTTTATCGGCTCGGCCAGCGTTGAGTTCGATCACATATTGACAGGGGCCGACACTGGTGGCGCGGGGAATTTCATGAGGCGGTGTGCCGGGTGAGGGGGCAGGCAGGGAGTGGATGGAATCAATTTTCAGGTTTTGATCGATGAAGATGATGTCCAGTGGGATCAGGCAGTTGCGCATCCAGAAATCTCTGATATCTTCATCGGGAAA
The DNA here is from genome assembly GCA_028277685.1 of Phycisphaeraceae bacterium. Taxonomy (GTDB): domain Bacteria; phylum Planctomycetota; class Phycisphaerae; order Phycisphaerales; family Zrk34; genus JANQFT01. The sequence continues at coordinate 4,215 of JANQFT010000158.1, read as the reverse complement.
GAAGAACAACATGCCGTGGTTATCGGCCATGGTGGGGCGACCCATCAGTCCATGCGTGCGCGCTATTGGGGAGAGTGCCAGTTCCAGTGTGTGCGGCTGACCGGCCAGATCAACCGTGATGGTATCCGGAGCAAGCTGGACAACCGGCGTGTTGTTGCCTTCACGCAACGCGGCGCAGGTGGTGATCGACAGCGTCACCACGATGCCGCAGAACAACGCAATCCACGTGGCCGCACCGAGGGTGCTGGTGACTTCATTTCCGCCATAGTGTTTGCGTCGGGGCATGGGGTTGGTCCTTTGGGGCGATAGCGGGAGGGCGAGGCTGCTGCCGAACTGTTGCGGTAGCCGATCAGCATTCGCTTTACTTCGCCCTCCCCGTCATGATGTCAGCCACGCCTGATCCTGTTCAGTATACGTGATGGGGTGCGGTGGAAGTTTGGTCAAATCGAATGCGTTGCGGAATTCATGGGCGGACATTTCAATATGTTCATCGGTGATGCCCGACCAGCGCGCGAGCAGGCCGATTACCCGCTCGGCTCTCACTCCGTGATCTCTGAAGGCGGTCAGGCGCGTGTCGCCGTGACGCTTGGCCAAACGCCTGCCATCCGGCCCGAGCACCAGTGGCAGATGGGTGTACTGCGGGAGCGGTGGCAAACCTAACAACCGATACAGCAGCAGTTGTCGCGGGGTGGAACGGACCAGGTCATCCCCGCGCACGATCTGGGTGACGCCTTGCGCGGCATCATCGACGACGACCGCCAATTGATACGAAGGCAAGCCGCCCTTGGCGACCACGATGAAATCGCCCACGATCTGTTGCGGGTTGCTTGACTGTTGGCCCATGAATAAATCATCGAAGATGATCGGCTCGTCTGGCGTGATCACGCGCCATGCGGTGTGGTCGGCGGCGGTATCGAGTGACCAGTCTGGTGGCGACGCCGTTTTGCACGTGCCGGGATAACGCAGTTCATGCTCATCGCCATGTGGGGCAGATTGAGCGGCCGCCACTTCTTTTCGTGTGCATTGGCAGGGGTAGATCTGTTTAGCATCACTGAGTGTTTGCAGGGCATGGTGGTAACGTGACAGGTCGTGGCGCTGGTAGTGGGGGCCTTCGTCCCAGTCGAGGCCGAGCCATGTGAGGATGTGGATGGCTTGCCGGTCGGCATCGGTTTTGATGCGGGGGCCGTCAAGGTCTTCGATGCGGAGAACAATGCGCCAACCCTGTTGACGCGCGAGCGCCCAGTTGATGATGAACGTGCGTGCATTGCCCAGATGCAGGGCGCCGGTGGGTGATGGGGCCAATCGTGTGACGTGCTGCGTCGGCATGGTTATCATCATACCCAACATGAGTGACACCCAAAGTCCATTACGTTTGGCCGTGTGCATCAGCGGCGGCGGCACCACGATGACCAACCTGCACGAAGCGATCGGGCGCGGCGACCTGAACGCGGAAATCGGCATCGTGATTACATCCAATAACCACTGCAAAGGCATTACGCGGGGCGAAGCACTTGGCTTGCCCATGCGCGTGCTGAAACGCAAGTCTTATGATTCGGTTGAGGCATTCAGCGCGGATGTGTTCGGTGCGGCGCGCGAGACGGGATGCGGCTTGATGTGCCTGGGGGGATTCCTGAGTCTGCTGCGCATTCCAGTCGACTTCGAGGGCAAGGTGATGAACATTCACCCGGGCCTGCTGCCTTCGTTTGGAGGGAAAGGTTTTTACGGCCATCACGTACACGAGGCGGTGCTCGCCGCCGGCTGCAAGGTCAGCGGTTGCACCATTCATTTTGCCGACAACGAATATGACAACGGGCCGATCATCGTCCAGCGCACGGTGCCGGTGGAAGAAGGCGACACCGCCGACGATCTGGCAGCCCGGGTGTTTGCACAGGAATGCATTGCTTATCCTGAAGCGGTGAAGCTGTTCGCGGAGGGGCGGTTGAAGATCGATGGTCAGGTGGTGCGGATTGCACCGCCAGAATGAGACCGGTCAGCCCCCTCTCCCTCGAGGGAGTGGGCCGGGGTGAGGGTGAATCGCAAGACGACTAAGTGTGTTGGTACCTTCTGACGCATCTTCAGGATTAGCCCTCACTCGACTGATGGCTGTCGCACGTCAATCACCTTCTCCCGGGGGGAGAGGTGGCACGTAGACCAGCACAGGTTCATCCCGCCTCAGGATGATCACCCGGTCCGGCCGTTGCGTTTTCAATATCGCCGCCAGGTCTTGTGGCAGGAAATACTTTTTCGGCACCAGAATCTTCTGACCCCCGAATTGCTGCAAAAAGCCGCTAACGGATAAGCAGCACGCCATGCCGACCGACTGGGTGGAGAACTTGCCGTTGGGGTGGGACTTGTCGGTACCGCTGTTCAAGACTTCATGCCACTGCGCGGCCAACCGAGGATTAATGTCCCATTCGAACACTTCAGTTGAGGCATCTTTCACTTTCGCCATGCGGTATTGTGTGTAGGTTGGCAGATCGGGTGGATCGACGATCACCAGATCGTTTCGACGCCGAATGATGTTTTCATCGGTGGCGTAACCACCTCCGGGATCCCAGAAGATGGTCGGCTTGTCGGGTGCGACAAGGCGTAGTGCCGTGTGGTTCGGCAGCATCGGGCCGTAGCAGCAGAACACCTGGAGTCTGCCGTGGTCGACGGGGTCTGCATGATCAGCCAGATCGATCGCATGGCCTTGCCAACCGACCGGTGGCTGGGCGCCGCCGTTATGGCATGCAGCCAGCGATTGCAAACTGATCACCAATGCCAGTCGCACGAACCACACCAGACGCATCATGTCATCACTCCGGTGTCAGGCGGTGCGCAGTTCCGCGTTCACATCGGCCTTGAGTTTCTCGACCACCGCGCCCACCTGCGGATCGACTTCATCGTGACGCAGTGTCTTGTCCGGGTCGCGGAACAGCATGCGGAAGGTGACGCTCTTGCGACCTTTGCCGACCTGTTTGCCGCGATAGACGCCGACGAATTCGACGGTTTCCAGCAGCGCGGGTGAAGTTGCGTCCAGCGAACTGGCGATCTGTGCCCACGGGGTGGCTTCATCGACGACGATGGAAATGTCACGCTCGATCGCAGGGAAACGTGGTAACTGCCCCACGGTGCGCTGCGGCGGTTGGTGATTGACCAGCACTTCGTAATCCAGCCAACCCATCACGACGGGTGCCTGCAAACTGAATTGATCGGCCACGGCGGCGGTGGGCGTCATCAACGAACCGACGATGCGCTGGCCGTTTGCATCATCATGCATCACCAACACGCAATCCTGCGCGGCAGTGGGGTGAAGCTTCTCGTTCGGTTGCTCGAAATAGATCGCCAGGCCGAGTTGGTCACAGATTTCACTCACTGTTCCCTTCATTGCGCGAAGCGCTGCTGCAATATCAGGGGCATCCGCGAGCATGGCGATTTCCGTACCGGTAGATCGTTCGCAGCCTTCAGGTTTCTGGCCGAACACCTGGGCGATTTCGAACAGGCGAATGTCGTGATTGCCCAGGTCCTGGTTGTGCTTTCGTACCGCGAGCAGACTCGGCAGCACACTCGGGCGCAGGGCCGGTTCGGCGGGTTTCTGCTCCTCGTTCATCATGATCAGCGACATCTCGAAATCGAGGAACAGCTTCGCCTGATCGACGGGTAGATTGCTGAACGTGATCGTCTCGCAGTAGCCGTGTGCCACCAGCACATCGCAGATCGTGCGCTTTGCCTGCACCATCGCCTGCGGCTTGCGGATCGTCAGGTGCATGTCCGGCTGAATCTCAATGTGATCGAGACCCACCATGCGGGCCACTTCCTCGATCAGGTCGGCCTCGCGCTCAAGGTCGAGGCGATGCGAAGGAATCGTGCACGCAATCACGCTGTTTTCTTCGCGCGGGGAAAGGTCGAGGCGGGTGAAGATATCGAGAATGCGCTCGGTTGGCGTTTCGTAACCCAACAGTTGATGGCAGCGCTGCGGTCGCATGGTCACTTCAAGTAACTCAGGGTTCGCCACGCCCGCCGCGATCACGCCCTCGGCCAATGTGCCGCCGGCTACTTCGATGATCAACTGGCATGCGCGTTGGCTGGCCAGGTCAACATTCACCGGATCGACACCGCGTTCGAACACGTAACTGGAATCGCTCGATAGTTTCAACGCACGACTCGTCGAACGAATACTCAGCGGGGTGAACCGAGCGGATTCGAGCAACACGTCTACGGTGTTGCCATTCA
>JANQFT010000083.1 GCA_028277685.1 Phycisphaeraceae bacterium | reverse complement strand
ACGCGGCGATCACCGTTACGCACCTCGACGATTGGCTCTTCCGTGCCCCAAGAGCGATCCCATGCATACTCTGAAGCGCCAGCCATGCTGAACGATGCGTCGATCACTTCAACCCCGCCGTGTTTCTGCCCCGGCTTGCACGTATAGAACAATGCGCCCAGCACTTCACACGTACCACCGTTGGTCACCTTGATGATGGGGCCTTTGCACTCGGTTTTCAGGCCGAGCATCCACGCCAGGCCGCCGTCCACGATCAGCTTGTGTCCTCTGCCTTCTAAATTGAACTGGCGGGCATAGAGTTTTGCGCCCTTACCGACCAGCACATTCGTGCCCACCACATCCTCGCAGAAGATGCGACCAGCACCGCGGTGAATCACGTTTGAAAACCCGGTGCAGTTGCGCACCACCAGGTCCCGCTCAACTTCATGCAGCACGTAAGGATTATGGATTTCCGCTCCAAGGTCTTTAGCCAGTCGCTCGATGATGATAGTCTTCGGTCCTTTGGCATCCATCTGGAAGATGGGCTGTTTGCCATCCTTATTGAAGGCGCCCGTGACGTTGAAGAAGCTATCCATACCGACGAATCGTTCAACGTTGCCGCGCAGAATAATCGGCTTACCGATGTAATACACTGCGCGCTTGTTCTTCTTCATTTGTGCATGCACGTTGGGCAGGTAGACCACTTTCGCGCCGCTGTCGATCGCCTTCTGGATCGCTTCGCTGTCTGAACTTTTGTCGAGGGGGTTCGCGCCGTAGTCGGCCGCGTTGGCCCACTGGCTGAAATCATTCACGACCGGTAAGTCCGGTTGATCCGGGACGGAAAGGTTCAACGTGCGGGCTTCGCTTTCGAACAACATCAGTGGCGCATCGCTGGCCCATTCGGTGATAGTGCCCACCGGTAACGTGGTTGCGGGTGATTTGTCAACCAGAGCATGGGCATAGCCGTGTACTTTGACATTCCGGCAGAAGATCGATCCATGTTTCGTGTTATGATCGATGGCCGGCAGTTCGCTGGCATTGCCCGTTCCGTTCAACTGTGAGTCGACCAGGCAGATGACTGGATGGCCCCCGCGGTTGTGGATGGCCTTCACACTGTTTTGGCTGAGCAGGTTTCGAATGAATAGCAGGTTGCCGTTGTTGTCGAGGCCGACCTTGCGTTGACCGCGCAGGATCAGGCCGTCGATGGTGACCGAGTTCACGTGACCGAGCACCTTCACCCCGGTATCGAACCCGCGCACTTCCACATTGGTAATCAGCAACGGGCCGACCATATCCTTGTACATCGACAGACCGACCGCACCCGCAGCTTGTCCATCTTCACCCGCCTGGATGCGCACGTTTCGCACCGTGCCCTGGTTGTTCACATAAAAATCAAGACCGATCGCCCCGGGGTTGCCCTGGCCCACGTCGATGGTGAGGTCGCGAATGGAATTGCGAAATCGAATGGCCGGCGGAAAACCGGTGCTCAGCATCGGTTTAGGTTTCTTCGTGTTCTGAAAACCTGACGCGTTGTCGGGCAGTTTCAGAATTGTCTTGCCGATGTCGAAGCCCTGCAGAATCTTGTTGCTCCCCCCGTTCCAGTTAATGGTGTTGGAAATGATGTACGTTCCCGCTGGCACGTAAACAATGCCGCTGGCTTTCCTGATCGCTTTGGCGAACGCCTTCGTGTCATCGCTTACGCCGTCGCCCTTGGCTCCGAAGTCGCGCACATTCAGCACGCCGGCGTCTTCCGGAAAGCTCACGCCGGCCGTCGGACCGGCCAATGCTCCAGTCGATACCGCGGTCATGATTATCCATGTAAGACAGCAGAACAACGTCACGTGGTTGACGGCAAGACAGCGTCCGTGTTTCACAAAGAGTCTCTCAGAAAAAGGGGTGAGTGAAGCAATGAACTTGCCGCTGGGAGGCGCATTCAGTTCATCAGATGTTTGTAGAAGGATTTACCGTGGTCAGTGATTGTTTGATCGAATTTCGTGCGATTGATCGCATGCGCACTGCCATCCGACAAGGCAATGTTCTGTGAGTCCGGCAGATGACGCATCGCGAAGTAGCCGATGTCGACCATCAACTGCAATTCATGCTTCGTGCGGTATGACTGAATGCCGCGGGTATGTGTCTCGCCATTGTTAATGCCGTTGGGGGGGCGATCGTTCACCCAGCCGTCCGCTTTTTCATAGAACAGCGGAATGCGTGTACCGATCTGGCTGAGCCGTCTGAAGTCGCCATGGTTATCGGTGCCGTTGGGGCCTTGCCCGGCGGTGCTCTGGTGCATCATGTAGCAGATCCAGGCGCGACCGCTGTCGCTGATTTTGGGTTCGTTGCCGCGCCATGGGCCTTTCATCTTTTCCACGGCATTGCTCGCACTGGGGCAGATGAGAGTACCGCTGACACGGTTCTCATCGCTGTACCAATATTCACCGATGTAGCCATCGCTGAGGAAGTCAAGGTCCACCAGCGCTTTCGACCATTCACGAATGTTGCGTGGTGCTTTGAGTGACCACCAGGGCGGGCGGATGTAACTTCGATATTCCACCGAATACGCAAGCTGTGCGTGTGTTGTCTGGCGTAAGTTAGCCTGGCATTTTGTCCCCCGTGCTGCATCCCTCGCTTTGTTCAGCGCCGGGAGAAGGATCGCAATCAGAACAGCGATGATTGCCACCACCACGAGCAGTTCGACCAATGTGAATGCCTTGCGCATCATGCCAAGCTCCTCTGGTCAAGCCGACGGGCAAAAGCGGGGCAGTGCCGTCAGGCAATGCACCGCTGGAGGAGGATTCGTTTACTTAGTGGATGCGTGCCGAACGTCGCCAAAGCATCATCAAACTACCAAGGCCCATCAGCGCCATCGATGCCGGTTCGGGAATGACATCGTATTCCACCGTAAGGGTCGGACGCCTGGTGTCGGTACCGTTTTCAGAGGAGTGGATGTCCGCCGGATTCTGTCCGCCCCCGGCGGCGACAATGCGGAAACCATAGTTGGCTGCGTTCGAATCAGTTGCGTTGAACCATGACTTCACCGCTGCGGTGACATCCAGAACGAGTGGGTTATTCCCATTATGCCAACTGCTTGATGTGCTCTTTGAATCAAGCTGGCTGCCGGTGGTGGGAAGGTTATTCCATGTGATGGTTGCCTCTGACCAGGCGCTGGTGACCTGATGCACGTTGATGGTGGGAGGCACGCTTCCCCGAGTCTGCCAGATTGATAGGCTCGCAGTAATGCTGTTCACGTCGGCTAGTGCCGTGATCTGCCCTGCACCTTCGCCGAAGATATCGTCAAAGTGAATATAGACCCGACTGTCGGGGTTGGTTCTTTTGACAGTCATGGTGCCGCCGTTGAATGTGCTGTTCACGTCATTGCTTTTGACACCCGCATCCTGCGTGCCTGTGTAGCCGTCCAGACCCTGGCGGAAGGTGGTCATGACGGCCGCGTTGGCGACAGTGGCCATGGCGAGTGTGCAAATACAAGCGATGCTGAGTAAGTGGTTCTGTTTCATCCTTAAGCTCCTTAGTCCGAAACGAGTGGTGTGGGAATCTTGTTTATGGTTTTGTGGGGCAATTACGTTTCGGCGCATGTGCCAGTGTTTTTCCTGGCTCATAGCGCATGGGTACGGGCCTTGGTTCCAGCGCGATATCCGGTTGCTCAACCTTTTCACGTAGCGTTTGGACGCCGACGATGCCCACCTGGTGATCGGGCACGACCATCGTGGTGATGTGCGGCCCGACATCCTGGTCGATCCCATCAGCAAAACACGTGATGGTCAGATCGCGCGGTACCACCAGCCTTGCCATCAACGCACCATGCATGGCCGCACGTGCTTCAATGGCTCGGTAGCCGATCACGGCCGTGGGGCGGTCATCGCTCTGCATGAACTCGGTCATGGAAGACCAGATCGCATCCTGGTCGCGCAGTTCACTGCTGCCCACACGCACCGGCGAAAGCCCCGCCTGCTTCATCGTCTGTTCATACCCCGCGCGACGATCAATTCCGCTGTAGTGCCACGGCGTTTCAGATTTAGAGTGCGTGTAATCGACAAACGCAATGCGCGTGTGACCAAGCTCGATCAGCCGTTGCGTCAGGCTGACCGCCGCCCCGTGGTCATCCGGGTACACGCAATCCGAATCCTGTTTGCTGTTCAGCCAGATCGCCGGAAGATGAAACTCGCGAATCAACTCGATCATGCGACGCGGAATGCGCGCGTTGTAATTGATCAGCAACCCATCGCACGCCACCTCCCGCAGCAGCTTGGGCACATGTCCCTCGCTGGTCAGTTGATGATCCGGCAACGCCTCGACCGCCAGGTGCAGATCATGCGGCCGCATCCCGTGCTGCACCCCGTTGATCAACAGGCGCGGAATCACACTGCGATCGCCATGCGTACTCAGCAGCAAGGCGAAACAATTCGTCCGCCCCGTACGCATCGCCACCGCCGAACCACTGCGGCGATACCCCAACGCCTTCGCCGCCTCAAACACCCGCTCCCGCGTGGCCACCGCTACCGGCGCCTTACCCGAAAACGCCCGCGATACCGTGGCGTCATTCACCCCGGCAGCCCGGGCGACATCCTTCAAAGTGGCAGCGGTTTTCGCAGGCATCTCTAAATCAAACTCCAGTCGAAATGGGTCTCAAACATCAGATCGGGCAAGAACTGCCACTGTATGCCGACGTTTGCATGCCGACGTTTGCACTATACCGCGCCAGCGGAGCCCGTCAAGAAAAACGCAGAAAAATTGGGAAAGTTCCGGGCGGTTGTGAGAGTGAGATTGCAATTGCCGGCCAGAAGGTGGCTCAGCTCTGCAAAGGGGGGTTCTGGCTGGGCAACCTCGCGGGGTTGATGGTGCCGGCGAAAGAGCGCGTCTAAATGAGCGATAGGTACGTTCCGCCGGATATCGGCTTGCCTGAGGCGTATCCGCACTTCAACGCGGTGGTCTACTCCGCGGATGTATTCCTGCCAATCGTGAATCTGCACATGGAACCTTATTGGTTGCCGGACGCGGGGCGTGGGCCGGTGATCGCGCGTATGGAATGGTGCAATGTGACTCTCCGCTGGGGTACGGTGCTGCGGGCGTGGCTCTGGTTTGAAATCGGCGCGGGATGGTTCTTCACCACCATGTTTGTGATCGGGTTTACCGGGGTGATACGCAAGGAATAAGATTTTGTAGGTCCAGACCTGCCCCCGGGTTGCCACCCGGGGCTACCATCCCCAGCCCCCAATCCGCATTGCCATAGTTTCCACGCCGGGGTATACTTCCGGATTCCACGATGCGTCCGGCTATGTGGCTGGGGCATGCGTGCAGACATCCCAAGCGGGAAAGTGAATCGATATGGCTCTGACTGCCGAAAAGAAGAACAGCCTGATCAGTGAGTACGCCACCAAGGAGGGCGACACCGGTTCGCCCGAGGTGCAGGTCGCATTGTTGACCGAGCGGATTAACGAACTGACCGAGCATATGAAGGCGCACAAGCACGACTATCACTCACGTCGTGGGCTGCTGATGATGGTGGGTAAGCGTAATCGCCTGCTTCGCTATCTGATGAAGACCAATCGCGAGCGTTACCTGTCGCTGATCAGCCGCTTGGGGCTGCGTAAGTAAGCTGTTTTACGCAGCGACATGATATTTCGAAGGTCGGCCCGGCCGGGCGAAAGGCCAGGCGGCAGTCGGCACTGCGTCCCGTGGATGTGGAGGATGTCCACGGGGCGTACTGCCAACTGTCACCTGCTTCGTTGCTGATCTCCTGGTCACTCTCTGGCCGACCTTCATGACACCGGTTCCATCAGGGAGCCGACAACATGAAGGAATTGTCTCATGGCACACGTCGTCGTCGAACGTGAACTGGGTGGTCGTACTCTGCGCCTGGAAACGGGCAAGTGGGCCAAGCAGGCCGACGCTTCTATCTTTGCCACTTACGCTGAAACCAGCGTGCTCGCCGCGGTGGTTCGTGGCAAGCCGCGAGAAGGGATCGACTTCTTCCCGCTGCAGGTGGATTATCGCGAACGTATTTCGGCGGCCGGAAAGTTTCCTGGTGGCTTCCGCAAGCGTGAAGGTGCGCCCAACCAGAAAGAAACGCTGACCATGCGGATGATTGATCGTCCGTTGCGTCCGCTTTTCCCCAAGGGCCTGCTGGATGAAGTGGTCATCCAGTGCTGGGTTGAATCGGCCGACGGCCAGAACGACCCCGATGTGCTGGCCGGCACCGCCGCCGCCGCTACCGTGGCCATCAGCAGCCTGCCGTTCGACGGTCCGGTTGCCACGGTGCGGGTTGGCCGGGTGGAAGGTCAGTTCGTGGTTAACCCCACGGTGGCGCAACTGGAATACACCGACATCGATCTGGTGCTC
>JANQFT010000001.1 GCA_028277685.1 Phycisphaeraceae bacterium | reverse complement strand
CCAGCAGTTTCATGCGGTTGGCGGCATTACAAACGACGAGCCACCGATCATCAAAGCGGTAGACGATCACATCATCTTTCACCCCGCCTTGTTCATTGCAGATCATCGAGTAACGGCACTGCCCGGGTTGCATGTCGCTGACGCGCCGAGTGCAAACGCGCTCCAGGAACCGCCGTGCATGGCGGCCGCCGAAGTAAAGTCGTCCCATGTGCGACACATCAAAAATGCCCGCACCGTTGCGCACCTGATGGTGTTCCTCATGAATCGACTTGAACAGCAAAGGCATTTCCCAGCCAGCGTAATCGACCAGCTTCGCGCCTTGTTCGTTGTGATAGTTGTAAAAGGGCGTGCGCAACACGAGCGAATCCTTTCGGATGGAAGTACATCAGGTTGCCCATGATACGCGGGCAGATGGGGAGTAGGAAAGAGGACAGAGCCTCAGGGGTCAGTGACCAGAAGACAGAGCTGCAGGTGTGAGGCTCTGCGGCTCTGACCACTGCTATTCTGACCTCTGCCGCTCTGATCTACCTTAATCCCAGCGCGTTCTGCAATGCGATTACACCATACGATGTCACCAGGTTTGCATCACCCTCGCCCCAGCGGTCAGCGCGGGTGTTCACGAAGCTGCCATCGGGGCGTTGCAGTTCCACCAGGGTGCTGATCACATCATTGGCCCAATCGCGCTTCTCGCCGGAGGCCAGAGTGACCTGTGGTTTACCCGCTGCATTCATCGCGCGCGCGAACACGTAAAGGTAGTAGTGGTAGCTTTGATACTTATTCGGCTCTGGCATACGCGGGTTCTGCTCCAACGTGTAGTTGTTGGCGATCCACTCCCACACCGCCTTGACGCGCGGGTCATCGCGTTCCAGTTGAGCGTACAGGTAACTCTTGAAACCGGCGTAGGTGATCGAACCATACGATGACAACGGGCTGACCACTTTGCCCGCAGCTATATCGCGCTTGGCAACCGCATCATCGGTGCGTGTTTGTGGTAGGCCGATGTGGTCCTTGTTGATTGAGGTAGCGTAAATGAATCCGCCGTCTTGTTCGATCACCGTCTCATTGAACATGTCGTTCGTCGCAGCGCCCTGGCAACGCTGGATGTAAATCAGTGCCCGCTTGAATGCCGGGTCATTGCAGTCCATCCCCGAGTCATACAACGCTTCCAGCATGATGGTGGTGTTGTTCATGTCGGGGCGACCGTGTCGTCCGTAACCCGATCCGCCGTAGAAGGGGTGATCTTTGGTGATGGGATTGCCCTTCGGGTCCTTCATGCCCTCTTGCCATTGCTTACTGATCACGCTTTTCTGGGCGGCCAGCACGATGGGAGCGATATCTTTGTCCCCCGCGAACTGACCCAGCCCCATCAGGCTCAGCGAGGTGTTGTAGTTGGACAGAATACGGTCGTAGATGGCACCGTCCGGTTTCACAAATTTTTTGATATACGTGATGCCGTTGGCAATGGTTGGATCTTTTCGACTCGCATCTGGCTGACGGCCGAACGCGCTGATGGCCAACCCCGTAATCGCGGGGCCATACTTGGGCGACCAGCTGCCGTCTTCCGCCTGCGACTTGCGCAAGTAATCCAACCCCTTCTTGATAGCAGCCTGCGCCTTGGCGGCGTGCTTTTTGTCGAGTGCGAGCGCCGGGGTGGCGAAAACTGAAAGAACAACGATCAGGCTGAGGATGGTGCGAATGCGTATCACGAAGGTTGCCTCCAGAATGTTTGTTGACGAATGCAGGCGGTGGCGGCAATGGCGGCTGTTTCCACACGAAGCACGTACGGGGCAAAGCACCAAGCAGTGAATCCTGCGTCACGCGCAGCGGTGCGTTCGTTGTCGGTCCAGCCACCTTCAGGGCCGACCATCACCAGCACGCGTTTTGCTTCTGATAGTTTAGACGCCTGATCTTCCGTCGGCTGCAATTGCTGCATATCGGCGATGAGTCTGGTGTCGTGATCGCTATCGCGGAGCATCACATCGAACGGGGTGGGGGGGCTGACCTGCATTAACCACGCGCGGCCACACTGCTTGGCCGATTCGATCGCCATGCGTTCATATCGTTCCAGTTTCGCCGGACGAGGCTCGACCACCGTGCGCTCGGTGATCAGCGGGATGATGCGGTCGGCCCCGAGTTCGCTCAGTTTCTCCACCAACACGTCTGCACGCGATCCCTTCGGCAGCGCTACCGCCACATCCACCCCCGGAAGTAGGCGCGGGGTATCATTTCGTTTGGTCACATCCACCACGCAACGGCGGGTGAGTTCGATGAGGGTACCCTCCGCTGTGGTGCCTCGCCCATCGAACAGGTGGACCGTGTGGCCGACGGCGAGCCGAAGCACTTTGCGTGCGTGAACTGCATCGTCGGGGTGCAATTCAACTGACGCGTTGGAGAGATTTTCACAATAGAATCGTCTGATGGCCATGGGTGATCCGTTTATCGGACGACCGATGATAACGGTCATGCAAGTTGTTCGGCCGTTAAGTGTCCCATTCGCATGACCGATGAGCATGATGAGAGACTCTCGCCGATGCCCTCGGTCCCACGTTGCCAACAGGCAGGCCGATAAGGTAGCCGGTTAGTCTAACGCAAACGACTCACAGGATAACGTCGTGGGCGATTCGAAAGACCTGGGCGCACAAATCGATGCACTGCTCGCCGGGAAGGGTAACAACCCCGCACCGGCCCCAGCCGATCCTGCGCCTGCTCCGCAGCCCCCGGAACCCCCCGAAGAGCAAGCCGGCGAACAAGCTGCGGTTGAAGATGCGCCAGCCGAACCCAACGGCGAAGGTGATCTGGCCGGCATGGCCCTGGCGGATGAAATTCAGGAACTACTCGATGAGGCCGCCGCGGAAGGATCAGCAAGTGACGCCCCCGCCGAACCCGAGACAGTTGCGGAACCTGAAGCTGCTATCGAGCCTGAGGAACTCGCACAGCCCGCAGAACCAGCCACTGAAGAGGACATTGAAAAACAACTGATCAGTCAGATCGATCAGATGTTGGCCGAGCAGGCCGGCAACATGATGGAGAAAGAGGAGCAAACGCCTGCTGCTGAGGAAGACGCAGCGTCCGGTGAGTTTGCTTCGGTGAAAGATGTGGTTGGTGATGAACCAGCCGCGCAAGAAACTGATGCCGATCCGCAGGCTGCCGTGGACGACATGTTCGCCCAGGCCCTTGCCGAAGCCAACGACGAGGCGGCTGAACCGGTGTCCGACACGGAAGAGGATGACACCCTTGAAGTGGAGGGTGATTTCGAATCGGTCGAAAACATTCTCGACGAGGAAAAGCAGGCCGAAGCTTCACCCGAAGAAGCTCCCGCCGAGGCTGCTACGGACGACGCATCGGTCGAAGGGGAGATGGAGTCTGTCGACGATGTGCTGGAAGAAGATAAATCATCGGAGGGCGAGGAAGTCGAAGGCGACATAGCGTCCGTTGATGACGTCATGTCCGAAGATGATGCGCCGGCGGAAGAAACGGTCGATATGACCGCTGATGATGGTGGCGGAGAAGCCACCATGGCCGAAGAGCTGAGCGCAGCCGCTGCTGCGGTCGCTGCAGAATTGGATGAAGAAGCTGCCGACGAAGCCGCTGCCCCTGCGGAGGAGCAAGTGGCCGAACAGCCCGAAGAAGCGCAGGCCTTGCGTCCTGCCGCGAAGCTCAACCTCGCCGCGCTCATCGCAAAACTCGACCCCATTCTCGAGAAGATCAATCGCCCCTTCGCAAAGCTTCCGGAAAACGTGCGGCAAACACTCGGTTGGATCGGTCTCACGCAGGTCGCCCTCGCCGGCGTGCTTTTGTTGTATGCACTGTTCCTGAAGTAAAGCAGAAGGCATTGAGGCACGTAGGCACAAAGCTCTGCCTACGAAGTGACGCAGGTTACCTGCGTTGCGGCGCGATAAATGCCTTGTCCCGCAGGTTCCCACCTGCGACTACCATCGTCTCCACCCCCACCCCTTCCGGGGGTACAATCTCTGCATGAGTTTTTCCCTGTCACGTGGCAAACCGTTTGACGTCGGCACCATCGGCATCGAACACCCCAGCCTGCCGACCCTGGGTGATTCACCGCAGGACAGCCGGCTCGATTTACGCGCCTGGTGGCCCGAAGATCGTCGCGATCTGCCCTTCGAACTCGAGATCGGCAGCGGCAAAGGCACGTTCCTCGTTCAACAGGCATCGCAGCTTCCGGAGGTGAACTACCTGGGCATCGAATGGGCGAAGCAGTTTTATCTGTACGCCGCCGACCGCCTGCGACGCAACAACCTCATGCACGTGCGCATGCTGCATGATGATGCCAGCGTCTTCGTCACCTGGCGCGTGCCCGATGGTCTGTTCCGGCAGGTGCACATTTACTTCCCCGACCCCTGGCCGAAAAAGCGTCACCACAAACGCAGGCTCATCCAGGCCCCGTTCCTCCGCGAACTACATC
>JANQFT010000636.1 GCA_028277685.1 Phycisphaeraceae bacterium | reverse complement strand
CTTCGAACACCTACGCACCATCATCGACAGCGTGCGCGAGCCGGAGCGGCTCGCTGTTTGTTTCGACACCGCCCATGCGTTTGAGGCGGGCTACGACCTGACGTCCGCCGAGGGTGCCACCCAGACACTTCAACAGTTCGACAACGTGATCGGCCTGGACCTGCTGACCGTAATGCACGTGAACGATTCTAAAACGCCGCACGGCTCGCGCGTCGACCGCCACGCCCACATCGGCTTGGGACACATCAACCTCGCCGCCTTCCGCACCCTGATGAACCACCCGCACATCCAACGCATTCCCAAGATTCTTGAGACCCCGAAACAAACCCACGACAACGGCAAACCGTGGGACACGGTGAATGTGAACAAACTGAAACGCATGATTCAGCGTTAACACGTTTAGCCGCAACGCGAAGCGGAGCGCACAAAATCACCATAGTGCGCTCTGCGTCGCATTGCGGCTAAACATTGGTTTACAATAATGCACGTGACTGACATGAACACCCCCAATCGATTGCGTGCTGCCAGTGCATTGTGTTTGCTCGTGCCCGTACCGTCGTTGGCGGTGTTGGCGGCAATGTGGATTTGGCCGGACACCAAACTCGGCATGGGGTTGTTTGCGCTGGCGAAAGTATGGTTGTGGGTGTTTCCCGTGTTGTGGTACGTGAAGGTAGAGCGTGGGAAGTGGAGTCTGTCGCCGGCGAAACGTGGTGGGTTTGGTATTGCCACGGTACTTGGGTTGGTGATCGTGGGCATCATCGTGGCTGGTTACTTCGCGGCAAAGTCATTGGGGTGGGTCGATCCGGCGGCCACACGCGAGCTGCTCAGCGGTAAGGGGCTGGATCATCGTTTGCTGTACATCGGTTTCAGTTTGCAGGCGATCTTCATCAACGCACTGGTCGAGGAATACGTGTGGCGGTGGTTCGTGTTTCGCCAATGGGAGAAACTGATCGGTGGTATTGGTGCGGTGGTTGCATCAGCGTTGTGCTTCACGCTACATCACATCTTCGCACTTGCTTCGTACTTTGATTGGCCGGCGACGTTGGCGGCATCGGCGGGGGTGTTTGTCGGCGGGGCGGTGTGGAGCTGGTGTTACCTGCGGTACCGGTCGATCTGGCCGGGTTACGTGAGCCACGCGATCGTGGATGTTCCGATATTCGTGATCGGTTACATCATTCTTTTTGGTTAAGCCATGCGAATTGTATCTGTGCGATGGGTGGCTAAACTATGTTCCCACGCAGTACGCGAGAGTTCATGGTTCAAGAGAAACAAACAACTATTGCCGCCAGTGCCACGGTCGAAGGGCCGGGCCTGTTTCTGAGCCAGTCGGCCACGGTCACGTTTCAACCGGCACCGGCGAATCACGGCATTGTGTTCGTGCGGACGGATGTCACCGAAAGCGGCGAACCAGTGCGCATTCCCGCGTTGGTTTCGCATGTGACAAGGCGTGATCGTCGTACCACGTTGCGGCGCGGTGAAGTCTCGGTGGAAACGTGCGAGCACTGTTTGAGTGCGCTGGCCGGACTCGGCATCGACAACGTGTTGATTGAAATCAATGGCCCGGAACTGCCCGCCGGTGATGGGTCGGCGCAACCTTATGTCGATGCCCTTCAGGCTGCGGGGGCAACGGAACTGGATGAACCGCGTCGCGTGCTGGAAGTGACGGAACCGGCTACCGTGGAAGAAGGCGACGCGATGATCGCCGCCCTTCCCGCCGATCGCCCCGGCATGCAGGTGATCTACGACCTGGATTACGGTCACGAAGGCCCTATCCCATCGCAACTGCATGCGTTCTGCCTGCACAGCGATGACTACGCAAAAGAGATTGCCGGCTCGCGCACGTTCGCGCTGGAAGCCGAAGCCAAGGCGCTGCAGGCTGCGGGACTGGGCAAGCATCTCACGCCGGAAACACTGCTGGTGATCGGTGAGGATGGCCAACCGATCGGCGGCAACGCATTCCGGTACCCCGATGAACTGGTGCGGCATAAGGTGCTCGACCTGATCGGCGACCTTTCCCTGGTGGGCTGTCCGATCAAGGGGCGCATCGTAGCGTATCGCAGTGGTCATGCCCTGAACCATCGACTGGCGCGGCAGTTGGTGAAGATGCTGCAGGCCCAGCAGCATGGTGAATTGTTGCGCGGTGATGGCACGATTGATATTCGCCGCATCCAGCGCATCTTGCCACATCGCTATCCGATGTTGCTGGTGGATCGCGTGTTGGAAATTGATGGCGACAAGCGGGCGCTGGGGGTGAAGAATGTGACGATGAATGAGCCGTTCTTCCAGGGGCACTACCCGGGCACGCCGATCATGCCGGGGGTATTGATTGTCGAGGCGATGGCGCAGATGTCGGGCGTGTTGCTCAGTCGCAAGCTGGAACACACCGGTAAGTTGGCCGTGTTGCTGTCGATGGACAAGGTGAAGCTGCGTCGTCCGGTGACGCCGGGTGATCAACTGGTGTTGGAGGCGAAAGCGATTCGTGTTCGCAGCCGCACCGGTCATACCGAATGTCGCGCGTACGTCGGTCCACATTTAGCGGCCGAAGCGCAGATTCGTTTCATGCTTGTGGATTCCGAGCCAGAGGAGTAGCACCGCGGCGCAACCGTCGCCATGCTCGATTCCATCATGCCCGATATCCACCCCACGGCTGTTGTCGATCCTGCTGCATCATTGGCTGATGATGTGGTGATCGGTGCGCTGAGTGTGGTGGGTCCGAACGTGACGCTGGGCGAGGGCACGTGGGTGGGGCATCATGCGGTGATCGAAGGGCACACCACGTTGGGCAAACACAACCGGGTGTTTCATCATGCGCTGGTGGGTTGCGAGCCGCAGGACCTGAAGTATCGCGGTGAACGAACCACGCTGACTGTTGGCGATCACAACGACATCCGCGAAAACGTCACCATTCACGTGGGCACGGAAAACGGCGGCGGCAGCACGACCATCGGTTCGCACAACCTGTTCATGGTTGGATCGCACATCGCACATGATTCGCATGTGGGCGATCGGTGCGTGTTGTCGAATAACGTGCTGCTGGCCGGGCATATCACGGTGGAAGATTGCGCGGTGGTGGGCGGGGGCACAGCGATCACGCAGTATGTCACGGTGGGCCGGTATGCATATATTGGTGGCTTGAGTGGTGTGGTGCATGACTGCCCGCCGTTCATGGTGACTGATGGTCACCCGGCGCGCGTGCGGGGGGTGAACCTTATTGGACTGGCGCGGCACAAGTTTGATCATGCCATCGTCGAGAAACTCAAAACTGCTTACCGGACGCTTTATCGTCGTGAGCAAGGCACATGCGGCAGCGGATTGAACGAACTGCTGGCTGCTCATCCCGGCGATGCAGAGATCGAAGCGCTTTGTCACTTCATTCAACGCAGTGGTGAAAACCATCACGGCCGTTTCGCAGAGCAAACCCGACGCGATGACAAGCGCTCCGCCCCCGCACGGTAATTAGGGTTGCTCCCGATAACAACCGCACTTTCTCATGAAGTCGCCAGCTGGCGGTCAACTGGCACGGTCAATCTGCCGACATCAACCGTAACCCCGCACTTCGTGTGCGCCAGGTGGATGGGTGTGTTGCGCCGGCATGTTGTTCGCCGGACGCTGAGTGAACAGTTTTCCCCGGGGCAGGGATACGAGTACGTGACACAGTCAGATATCACCGCCAACCCGGTTGTCGAGCAACGCCGCGAGCGCGTGCAGCAGACACTGGCCCAAATCGGACCGACCCTTGTTCGGTCTGCGCCGTTGTTCGATCTGCTTCGCACCGATCCGACCGATGCCGATGCGGTGGGCGAAATCATTCGTCGTTGCCCGGGCTTAAGTGCGCGCATCATCAGCGTGATCAACAGTGCTGCGTTCGGCATCTCCCGCAGGATCAGCAGTGTGCAACGTGCGGTGAACCTTTTGGGTTCCACGCGGGCGCGCACGCTTTCCCTGGCACATGGGTTGCGGGTGATCAACGAAGCAACACAATTGCCCAGACGCCTGATCGATCAACTGTGGAACAACAGTCTCGCGAAGGCATCCGCAGCGAAAATGTTATGCCAACACTGCTCCAGTGCCCCGGCGGAAGAAGCCTACGCCCTGGGTTTGATTCAGGACATCGGCTTGCCCATGCTCATGGTGGCCGACATCGATTTCTATCGCCAGTACATGCTCGGGCAGGACCGCCCCGGCCAATGGGCGGCGATGGAGAAGCAGCACTTCGGCATCGATCACATGGAAGTGGGTCGTGCCCTGCTCGCTGAATGGAATGCGCCCGATGCCCTGCAGGAAGCAGTGCTGCACCACCATGCGCAACCTGACAAGATCGACAAAGTCACCGGCGATGAAATGCTTTCGCTGGCCACATTCTTCGCCGGCCTGCTTCCGCACTGGCAGGAGGATCCCGATCCCTGGCAGCATGAATGGATCAACACCATCCACGCGCATCTGTTGGCCAAGGAATACGCCTCGCCGCATACGTTCATGAAGGATGTGATCACCGAAGCCCGGCAGATCGCCGGTAACGACCAACCGCTCGATGACATCACCGAACACGAGTTGCTTCAGCGGCTGGTGGGTGAGGTGGCCAAGGAAGGGGCGGAGGCGGTCACGCAACTGTCGAGCATGGAGAACACGTTCTACCGGGAGCGTGAAGGCCTGCAGCAACTGCGACAGGAAGCGTTCACCGATCCGCTGACGAAGGTGCTGAATCGTCGGGGGTTTGCCGTGTTGGCTGAGCGTCGCCTGCGCGAAGCGATCACCGCAGGCGAAAGTGTTTGCTGCATGCTCAGCGATCTGGATGACTTTAAGAACGTAAACGATACGTATGGTCACGAAACCGGCGACCAGGTGTTACGCGCGCTTTCGAAGCTCATGCGTCGTTCGATGCGCGAGGGCGATCTGTTAGCGCGGCTTGGTGGTGATGAGTTCGCGGTGTTCATGGTGGGCTTGGACAAGATGGGTGCGAAAGCCGCCGCCCGGCACATTCTGCATTCACTTTCGCATACCCGGGTGCGGGTGGCGCCGGGACTGGAGATGAAGCTGCCAGTCAGCCTGGGGGTGACGTTCGCCGATGAGGCAGATGCGGAAACCACCGTCGATGATCTGCTGGCTTTGGCCGACCAGGCGATGTATCACCGCAAACGTCGCGGTAAGCGCGGCATGCATTTTGTCATGTATTCACCGTGGTCCGCCGGGGAAGACGTGGAAGATTCCGACGAAGATGAAGAAGAAGATATGCCCCGCCCGGTGGCAAGACGCAGTAAGCGCGAAGACTGATCACCCCTCCCCCAGTAACACATCCATGGTGGTAAGTTGCTTATCCAGCAATGTGCGAATGTACGCGCAAAGCAAACGGTTGGTGCGCAGCAGCGATTCATCGGATGCATTTTTGATTGATTCACCTGCCGCCACTGCGCGCAACAGGGCCACGGTCTGCTTCCGCATCCGCCAGCGGTCTTCCTCACCAGTGTCGTTCACGATGCCACCGGCCACCGGGTTGAACGCAAAGGTGCTTGCCTGTTCATCCAATGGCTCGCCGGTTTGTGCATCATGATCGAGGGTGGGCTGGTAGCCGGTGTCGGTGATCAGGTGCCAGTGAAACTGAAGCAGCACGCGTTGATGCGTTGCGTCGTCCGCGAGGCAATTTAGCAGCGACTGCAGCGCGGTGAACGTGTTTGGATGCGCATCATGATCGTGCAGCAGATGCGTGGTGACGTCGGCCGCATACATCGCCAGTCGATACGCTGACAAGTTTCGCCGCAAATGCCAGTGTGCATCCAGCAGGTTCCACTCGATCAGGTTGGCCAGTTCGACATTCTGCTTGGTGATGAGCACCGCTTCCCCACGGGTGAGCAGTTCGACCCCGCCACTGAAGCGTTGCATGGTGCTGGGTGTTTGCCGCTTGGCTCCCTTGGCCATGGCCGACACCTTGCCGTGCGCTTCGGTCAACAGCACCGCGATCTGGCTGGTCTCCGACCAGTCCATCAGGCGCAGACAGATGGCGTTATCTTTCACCGTGGGCATGTGAGGTAGTGTCGCGTGAGATGGCGGGAAGTGCCAGTGGGGGAAACGCGGAACTGCGAATGCGGAACTCGGAACTGCCAGGGGGAGAAGTTACCCTTGGTCCCAGGCCCTCGGCTCAAGGTCCTGAAATAAAAAAGGGACGCCGCGGCACAAGGCCGCGGCGCCCGGCGGGGTGGTGGGTGACAAAAGTAAGGGTCGCTAACAACAGAAGTCTAGGCCGGCCGGTTCAGCGTTTCTCGCCTCGGCCAAAATTTCATTGCGTGGTCCAGACTCCGCCGTTGGTGCCGCCATCAAAAACCTGAGAAATTCATCTCTGCGAGGCATTATACAGGGAAACACTTACAAAGCCAAGTAATTTCCGATGCAACACAATTGCAGTATAGAGTATACCGGTCTTTCGGTCAATGTGATTTCGGAAGTTTTGCATGTTTTGCCGGGGAAAACCACCATAAACGATTGATAAACCCCAAGCGCACAGGAAGCGATTTTTCGGAGAGAAATCTGGCAGATTGTCGCTTCGAAAACAATATCCGCATTCCCCAGGATAAAATCGGATTTTTGTGGGCTGAGCGGGTGCGATCCAGTGCTGTGTCTTGTCTCGTAAGTCTCTACGAAGGGCGAAGCTTTGAGCCGCCCGAAAGTTTCGTTCGCCCACACAAACCAGGCATCGGTCGATCAGCATTCGCCTGCGGCTCGGTGGGTACCTCGCCCTCCCTGTGCCGACCCACGACGAGTGATCGACTACGTTCTGATCAGTTCGCGCAGGGCGTCTTCGAGGTCGGGGTGTTGGAAACTGTAACCGCACTGGGCGAGTCGGGCGGCCATGGCGCGTTGGCTGGCGAGCAGAATGTTGTCCGCCATCTCACCGAAGACCGCCCGCACGGCAAACAGCGGCATGTCCATCACGGTGGGGCGACCCAGCACGCGCCCCAGGGTGTGGGTGAATTGTTCGTTGGTGACTGGGTCTGGGCCAACGATATTGATCGGGCCGGCCACATCGGTGTGCAGCATCAGATGCATGATCGCGCCGACCACATCGTCGAGCGATATCCAACTGATGAACTGTTGGCCGTCGCCCAATTTCCCTCCGAGGCCGAGTTTAAAAAACGGAAGCATGCGGGCCAGTGC
The DNA here is from genome assembly GCA_028277685.1 of Phycisphaeraceae bacterium. Classification (GTDB taxonomy): domain Bacteria; phylum Planctomycetota; class Phycisphaerae; order Phycisphaerales; family Zrk34; genus JANQFT01. Next base: position 4,361 of record JANQFT010000636.1, on the reverse strand, counting down.
CCCTCCATGCGGACTGAGCACGACGCCCAATCGCAGCAATACGGTGCGAATGCCACATTCGCTGGCGGGGGTGGTGGCACTTTCCCATTGCCGGGCGACATCAGCCAGAAAGTCTCCGCCGGCCAAACTGTCTTCACCCAGCCATTCATCGCCACGATCACCATACTGGCCGATGGCTGATGCACTCAGCAACACCTTCGGTGGATGCTGCAGGTCTGCCAGCGCCTGGCATAACAGTTCCGTTCCCGCCACGCGTGATTGCAGGATGCGCTGCTTTTTGCGGTCGGTCCATCGCCCGCTGGCCACCGGTTCCCCCGCCAGGTGGACCACGGCATCCAGTCCTTCCAGTTGACTTGCATCGATGCGCTCGTTGATTGGATCCCACCGGACGGTTGTGCCAAGCGGCGCACCGTTGGGGGCAGGTAAACGTCCATCGCGCACCAGGCGTACCACACGGTGACCCTCGGCCATGAGCCGACGACCAAGCGCTTTGCCGATCAATCCTGTCGAACCTGAAATCAATACGCGCATGAATCGTTCCCCACGGATGTGTAACTATTCTAACGGAGTTCAACCACAGAGGCATAGAGATGCAGAGGAAAACAGAAGGTCAGATACGTAGAAAATCGATGTCGCAAACAAACACGCCTTGTTTGGTTTTTCTGTTCTCTTGCTCTCCTGCATTACCTCTGTGTCTCTGCGGTTCAATACCGTTTTCATGTTCTTAGCAAATCGGCCAAGGTTCTTTAACAACACCCGGATAGGATAGCGGTTGCTATCGGGAAGAAAGCGTACCTGCTGGGAACACCAAGAAGGGAGAGCGAATCCACCCTCGCCATACCTCCGCTCTACCCCCTTTTTGTGGAACAAGGTTCGTTGTCGTGCTGCACAGCAGTTGTGTTTCGACCTGTCCCGGTGGCTGCCGGTACAGTTGAGAAGGGACAGGGGGACGGAAATGAGCTTTGGGCCAGTGCGTTGTCTTGGCCCATTTTTCATGCGCAGCGTGAACACGATTAAGTCGGCCGCGTTTGCGATTGCTTTGCAGAAACTCCCTAAGCAGTTTTAGAACATAAGGTTATTGCACTCCTCGCCATCTTCAAAACGTTCGCTAACACATACGGGATACATTCATCAATAAGTCGAGCGGGGCAGTGGTCGGGGTGCTGGTCACCCCTTTCACCTGCAAGCGCGGATGTGTGGGATATCCAGGCAATCTGAAAGTGTGTGACTCGGCAACGCCGGAGTGATCGTGGTGTTGTCGAAGTGATGTGTGTGCGGCTTTGGCCACGCATGCGACCGCTGTCGGTCGCGCCTGATCGAGAGAGAGCGGTATCGAGAGAGCCAAGGAAGATGTTTACGGGAGCCTGAATCAACCTGCGGAAAAGTGAGAGCGATCCCCAAAAAACCATCCCTCGCTTTCATGAACCGCAGTCGATTCGTCCGCTCCCAGGTTCCGTTTACTGTTCGCGGCTTTCACGTTGAATGTCGCCAGTCGATCAAGGAGATTCGCTCATGTTCACGCACACGCTTTCACTACTCAGCGCTGCTGCTGTTGTGGCAACAGCCAGTCACGTCGCCCTTGCGGCAACCCCCGCTCCCAACAAGGCCAAGAACGTTATCCTGATGGTTAGCGATGGTTGTGGTTTCAACGCCTGGGAAGCGGCCAAGGTTTCCGGCAGTGTTCAGAATTACGATGGCTACACCGGCACCGATGTCCGCTTCTACGGCATGACCCACGATATGCTGAACGACGATGGCTCGGCGCAAGGTTACGACGCCGTCCAGATGTGGAATGATTTTAACTACACCAAGGGCAACAACGACTACACCATCTTCACTGACTCCGCCGCGGCCGCCACTGCCATGTACACCGGTACCAAGACCACCAAGGGCCGCGTCAGCACCGACATCAACGGCAACAACCTCAAGACGTTTTTCGAGTACGCTGCAGATAGCGGCAAGGCCACCGGCGCCATCTCCAGTGTGCAGTACAACCACGCCACACCCGCCTGCGTGGATGCTCACAATGACAGCCGCAACAACTACAACGCGATCGCCGCGGAGATGTTCTCCAGCGATCTCGACGTGATCATGGGTGGCGACAGCAAGACTTCCACCAGCTACACCGATGCGGCCGCGGCCGGCTTCACCGTGATCAGCGATGCGAACATGAACGACTGGGACGACCTGGCCGACGGCGGCAGCTACCAGGGTGGCGCTACTCCCACGAAGGTGTTCGGCGGCTTTGCCGGCAGCAATCTGAACGTTCGCACCAAGCCCACGCTCGAACTGATGACCAAGGGCGCGCTGCAGGTTCTCTCGCAGGATAACGATGGCTTCGCCATGATGGTCGAAGGTGGTGCGGTCGACTGGGATAACCACGGCAACCACTTCTACGGTTCGGACGGCATGCTCGAAGAACAAAAGGACTTCGACAACGCGGTGAACGCGGTGATCGACTGGGTCGAAAACAACAGCAATTGGGATGAGACCATGGTCATCATCACCTCCGACCACGAAACCGGCATGATGTGGGGCGAAGGCACCTGGACCGACAACAACGGCAACAATCGTTACGACGATGGCATCGATACCTTCAACGGCTTCGAGCGCGTGAAGGATAACGACAACGACGGCGTGGCCAACGTGCTCTACGGTTCCGGTGGTCACACCAATCAACTGGTTCCTCTTTGGGTGCTGGGTAACAGCGGCGGCGTGTTCGACAGCCTGATCACTGGTAACGATGCACAAGCCGCCACCTTCTGGGGCAGTGCATTCGATAGCTCTGCCGGTTGGAATGGCGATCTCATCGACAACACCGACATCTTCACCGGCATGATGCAAGGTTCCGACGTGCCCGAGCCGGCCACCATGGTTCTGTTGGGTCTCGGCGGTTTGGCGGTCGTTCGTCGTCGCGCTTGAGGTCCGATCGTTTCGCGCGATTCAGATAATTCTTTCCGGGTCGAGGTTTTTTGCCTCGACCCTTTTTCATGCGCGCGTTACAATCCCGCCCTTCAATTCCGCTGAACAGACTCGCACAACAGGAGCAGCATGATGAACATGCGTGGGTTATTGGCGATGGTGTTGGTTTTGTCATTCGGTGCCGCGACGGCGCAAGCCGCAGCCGGTGACAGGGTGTTCGATGTGCCGCGCATCGAGGGCGTGTCCATCGATGGCAAACTGAAAGACTGGAAAAGTGACGGCCTGCAGGTCAACGTGCTGCTTCCCTGGCAAACCAAGTGGCCGCTTGCTGCCGACTTGGATGCGCGCTTCGCCCTGGCGTGGGATCAGGATGGTCTGCTGCTGGCCGTGCAGGTGCAGGATGACATTTCAGATGAGGCTGAATCAACGGAAAGTATCTGGCAGCGTGACGGGTTGGAATTATTCATCGCAGACAAAGTGAACGGCCCCATGCGTGCGCAGATACTTGTCGCGCCAGGCATGAGCGAGAAATTCCCCGAGCTGCGCACGCATGTCTTCGACAGACGCCCCAATGACAAACGCGATATCGAAGCCCGCATCGACGCAGCGCGCACCAAGACCGATGGTGGTTACATCATTGAAGCCCGTCTCCCGTGGGACATGCTCGGCGTTGAGGCGAAGAAGCAGAGCGAGATCGGCTTCCAGCTTTTCGTTAATGACACCGATGGTGGCAAACGTGAGAAGTTCGTCTGGTTTCCCGCGCCTGAAACCAGCAGCAGCTGGAACAACATGCATCGTGTGCGTTTGGCGGATAAGGCTTCCGCGCCAGTCATCGCCACCGCATCCGCCGAGTATGAATACCTCAAGCGTTTGCGCGTCAACATGACCGGCACCAGCGCTGTCGCCGGCTCCACCGCGGTGCTGCGTGATGGCAAACAGGAATTGGCGCGCACGACATTGACCGAGTGGAACGGTCGTGCGGTGGGCAAACTACGTGTGGCGTTGCCCCGGAAAGGCAGTTTTAAGAACCTGACCGTTCAGGTTGCTGGTCACGAACCCATCGTGCTTCAGCCGGATGACCTGGCCAAGGCGCGGGCGGAACGGTTGTTCTGGTCGAAACTGCGTGTGCATGGTGGACACACCTTTAACGGCAACACTTTTCCGGAATTCACGTTCGATGAACCGGGTGTGATGGAAGGCGCAATTGGGCCTTATGAAATCAATGTGACGTTTTATAACGCCGATCACCAGCCGGTGGATAGCGCTGAGCAACCGGGCCGTTACGGCGCGGTGATCAAGATCACCACCGATGACGGTCGCACTTTTACGCGCTATCGCACGGTGTTCCGGACGCCGGAAGACTGGGTGTTCTGGCGGAGTAATATCAGTGGTGCCCCAAGTCTGCCTGATGAGTTTGGTATCAAACCCGAGATTCAGCA
>JANQFT010000483.1 GCA_028277685.1 Phycisphaeraceae bacterium | reverse complement strand
CGACTGTAACCGTTGCATCAACGCGTGCGGCATGACTGCGGCGGACACCTTCGCTTCGGCTTGCCACAAGTCGTTCTGCACCGCTCGCCGTTGTTGGTCGGCTTGCGCAATCTGCTTCGTCAGTTGCGATCGTTCAGCGCGTAACCAAAGCAAGCCCAATGCCAGGGCCGCAGTGATGACAGTAATCGCGATGAGTTTGGCCGCCATGGTCAGTGCGTCTCACCTCCAACGAACGCGCTGCTTGCTCAGCGCTGGGGAACGCGGATGACCGTGCCGACGGTGAGTGAATCCGGGTCGGCTATCACGTTGCGGTTCAGTTCGTACAACTTGTTCGTGTGCCGTTGCGAACCCATGAACTTCTGGGCCAACCGACTGAGTGAATCACCCGGCTGCACGGTGTAATTGCGATACTGCGTGTTTGCCGTCACCTGCGTGCGCGACGGCTGCGTGGTCGATTCATCCACTGTTTCCGCCCGCTTGGGAATCACCAGTCGCACACCCACGCGCAGGCCGTTGGGGCTGGTCATCTTGTCGCGGTTGGCATCGTAGATCGTGCGCCAGTAGTTGCGGTCACCGTAGTATTTCTGGGCAATGGTGCTGAGTGTATCGCCGGGTTGCACGTGATGCACTTTGTCACCGTTGCGTTGCGTTTGTTGTTCGACCTGTGTTTGCTGACCGATGGTCAACAGATCATGACGAGGTGCTTGCGTCTGTCGCTGTGTGTTCGTCTGCTGCGCTGACCCAGTCGGCGTGGTGCGGTAAATTTCATACGGAAAGTGCGTGCGTTGCGACTGTGGATGATCGGCCTGAACGGTATCACGCGGTTGTTGATGGTCAGTCTGCGGATCGGGCAACGGTTGACGATGCGTCACCTGCGGCGCCGGCTCAACCGGTTGCTGCTCATACACGGTGGCGCCGTTGGCTTGGGCGTTCACACCGCCGAAGTCCGGCTGCTGGGCGACGGAAAGGTAATCGGACACCAGAATTCCGATGAAAAGAATAACCCCCAGGCCAACCAGTAGTCCGATTTTGGTTTCGCGTGCCATGTTGTGTCCATCCCTAGACAACGTGGGTGTTACCTTCCCTGGCAACGTGGTCATTGTAGCAACTCATTCATACCGTGCGCGGGTGAAAGATGCGTACGGCCCTGAGTTTTGCTGACCGGCTGCGCGGGTTAGCATCGATCTCTTGTGTCGCCGGCACCAGCGGCTTACGGGTAAGACGTTCGCCGCGGCCCGAATCTTCCACTTCACGGAACGCATGCTTGACCAAACGGTCTTCCAACGAATGAAAACTGATGATCGCGGCGCGTCCCTCGTGATTCAGCAACTCACCCACACTTTCGAGCAATGCTTCCAGGCGACCCAGTTCATCATTTACTGCGATGCGCAAGGCCTGGAAGCTGCGCGTGGCCGGGTGAATACGCCAGGTTGCTCTCCCACGTCCGGCCCGTTTGGCGTAAACCGACACGCACAAATCGGCAAGTTGCCTTGTTGAACTGATCGGCGAAGTGCGGCGCTGGTCAACAACTTTTCGTGCGATCATCCGACTGGCGCGTTCTTCCCCAAAACGCCAGAGAATATCGGCGATTTCCGCTTCCTCGCATTCAGCCAGCAGGTCCGCCGCCGTGCGCGTCAGCGTGGGGTCAAGCCGCATGTCCAGCGGGCCATCCGTGGTGAAACTGAACCCGCGGGAAGCATCGTCCACCTGCGTAGAGGCGAAACCGATATCCGCCAACAGCAGGTCCACACGATCGATGGCCAGTTGATCCAACGCTGCCCTGCTGTCAGCGAAGTTCGCCTGAACCAACTCAACCGTCATCGACTGCGCATCATTTGCGCTTCGCACGTGATCCAAACTCCCCGGGTCAACATCCAAGCCGATGTATCGTCCGCCTGGTACCAGCTTTGGGGCGATCGCCCGCATGTGCCCGCCACGGCCGATGGTGCAATCCAACATCACCTGGCCCGGTTGCGGATCGAGCATGCGCATCACCTCGTCTACCATCACCGGGGCGTGGCCGTGCGCTTCGTGCGAACTGTTAGCTGAATCCGTCATGCGGTTAACCCGTGATAGCCGATGCCAACCAAACTGGCAATACCAGGATGTTCAGGTACGATCTTGTGTATTCCCTTCGTGCCTGCGTTGCCTTAATGCCTTCTGAGATAACCTCATGATTGAAATCACCTGTCCTTCATGCGCTCGCGAACTGCAGATCGATCCCGGTTTCGCCGGTGGCGTTTGCCGCTGCTTCAACTGTGGCACGATGATGACCGTGCCCGAAGATGCCAACCAGGCTGCGGAAACCATCGAGCAATCTGCAAGACCCGATCGCCCCGACGCCCCCCCCGGAAGCCCCGGAAGTGGCGACCAAGCTGGGACGAAACCGGGCGTGACTACGTTCGTCACCGCATCCGGTCGTCAGATCAACCTCACTGAATCGCAGCTCGCCAAAGTGCCCACCGCAGAGAAGCGCCGCATGGGTGTGCGGGTCGGCGTGGTGGTGACCTTCATCGTGTTCATGCTCATCCTGGTGGTCGGCATGATTCTCCTGATCGGTAACCTCGTCGGTTCGATGGAGCAAGGCCCAACCAAACCCAATGTCTCCAAACAGATCGAGCAGGAAGCCAAACAAGCCACGCAGCAAGCGCTGGGTTACGATCCTGCTGCGAACCCATTCATACTCGATACCCCCAACCTGATCGGCATCCCCGCGGACAAGGCCACGGTGCTGGTGGTGGATACTTCCGGAGCCATGGCCGACTCGCTGGACTACCTGAAGGAACTGATCCCCGCCAATATGAAGACCATCGATGCGGCCACCAACGTGCAGGTTCTGCTCAGTGGGGCAGGTAAGGTCACGCCACTGCCAGCCACACTCACGCCACGGGGGCAGATCGACATGACGAAACTGATCACCCAACTGGAATCGACCTGGCCGGATGGTCCCGATCACCTGGCCGCGGGTATTGCCGAGGCGTCGAAAAGCAAGCCGAACCAGATCATTTTGATCGGTAGCGCCACCAGCACGACCAAGGCACTGGTTGAACTCGAATCTGCGCTTCGCCAAGCCAACACCCAACTGCACGTGGTACTGCTGGGCACGTCCAGCGACCCGCTTAGAAAACTCACCGAAATCACCGGCGGCCAATACACCGAACTCCCATCGGGCCAACTCACTCAGTGGTACGAAGCATATGCGAATCGCTGATCGCCCCCGGAAGTTGATCGGTTGATTGGTCCGGATTCTTGTCTGGCTGCGACCTGACAGATCGCGGGAACGGGATTTCCGGCGATCGGTGATCGTCGGCTAACCTCACAAACAAGACACCGCACAGGCCCTCCCCCCTGTACCCCATACCCAATACGCTATACCCTTGCATCAGCTACACTTGCACGCATGATTCGGGAAGCCGGGTTTGACCAGGCAGTTCATGATAGACCATGGTCTTGAAGCAAACGTCCGGGCAGGCCCCGGCCTACAACCTTCCGGGGGGATTCTGACTTGCGCTACAGTCCGGCATTGGGGATGAGTTTGTCTATTTGCCCCAGCGGGCGGGGCGGTGAGTGGTGTTGGCGGGGAAGTTGAACAGGAGGGTCAGCTTCAGCATGGGCACGGCGAGGATGACGCCAACCACCGCGCTGTAGAGCAGGCCGATGCCGCGGAGGGCGAGTTGGGGCAAGGCGCTGAAGCCGGCGATGGGGTCGTACATGCCACGGATGCTCAAGATGAGCACGATCACCAGTTCAGCCGCCACACCACACACGATAATGGCGAAGCCAGTGCTGAATGGGTGTTGCTTGAACACCATGGTGCGCAGTTGGATCATCACGTAGGCGGCGGCGAGGTAACCGAGCACGTGCGGACCGACGAGGGTGAGTGATGGCTCGGTGGGACCGAGCGCATAGGTGCTGGTCAGGTCGACCAGCAGGCCGAGGATGGCCCATGCAATGCAAGTGATGCGCGGATGGGCGAACATGCCGACAATCACACCGAGCAGGAGGACGAACTGCGGGCCGACGACACCATAACGTGTGGGCAGTTCGAGCACGGGGGTGAGGCTCGTCTGCAGCACGAGAAACACGTAGGTGAAGATGCCGAACACAGCCCAGTTCAACGGTTACTCCTGCCGGGGAATCATGAGAGTGACTTTGGTAAGGTACCGCAGCGTCACACGCGGCTCGACGGTGATGCGTTTCCACGTCAGCGGATCATCCGGTGCCGGTTCGACCGACGTGACCCGGCCAACGATCATGCCCTGCACGCTGGGGGGCCAGTCGCGATCAACCAGGCGGGCGAAACTATCGACCACGATGTTCTGCTCGACAGGCACCATGGCGGTGAACTGATTGTCTTTCGTCACATCCAACTGGCAGCGCGGGGCGTCGGCGGCGGTCATCTGTTCGACGGTACCGAGTTGCGGGGTAAGCACCACATCGAGCCTGGTGCCGGGCGCGGAGATGAGTTTGAGGGCAGCGGTCATGCGCTCAGCACGACTGATGCGTCCGACCAGGTTGGCCCCATCGGTAGCGGCGATGCCATCAATGACGCCATCTTTACTTCCACGGTTGAGTCTGAGGATGGCGGCGGCGGGATCAGCCCCGCGAGCAATGACGTGGGCATTGGGCAGGCGGTACGTGCCGGCGTCCGGGCCGAGTTGTTCGTGAATGTTGCGGAGCAGGCGGTTTTCGAGTCGGAGTTGGGCGACTTCTTCCTGCAGGCTTCGGATGAGGGCGGCGGCTTCCTGCGCGTTCTCCCATTGGGCGATCAGGGCGCGGGCATCGGGTGGCGGGGGTTCGAACTGGCCACGGATGGACCCGCCGAGGTAACTGAGCGGATGGCCGAGTGGCGCGAGGGCGAAGGTGAGTTTATCGCCGATGAAGGAAGCGTAGCCGCTCATTCGCGCGGGGAGGAAAGCGAGGATGACCGCCAGCAACAACAGTGCGGGAGTGAGCAGGCGGCGCGGGAATGAAGGGGTTGGGGGCATGGATGATGTTCGATCTACGATGTTTGATCTACGATCTTACCGACAACGCCGAAGCACGTCATCGCTCAAAGATCGAACATCTAAGATCGTCGATCATCAGATCTCGTCGAGGTCGCTTTCCATGGTGCCTTTCCAGTCCTCGATGTTTTCGAGGTAGATGCTGGTACCACGGGCGACGCTGGTGAGGGGGTCGTCCCCGATGCGCACGTCGAGGCCGGTCGCGTTGGAAAGGACGACATCAA
>JANQFT010000478.1 GCA_028277685.1 Phycisphaeraceae bacterium | reverse complement strand
TGATGTCGGTCGGTTCAAACTGGCCCACTACCCAACTTATTAAAGACAGCGTTATCCCCAAATATGCGCTTGCTGCTTCCTTTCCGGGTTAATCATGCCGCACATCCGGCATAGCTGGCATTGTCGATGATTGATGCCCATCAATCCGATAATTAACATTTTATTGCAATTTAATATCGATTTATCTGGATTTTCCGCTCTGGTCGCGCATGTTTGAAACAGCGGGCTCTTCAGCCCACAGCTCTCACACCGCCGAACGTACCGGCAAGTAAAGGAGAATCTCCGATGATGCACCGTCCACTCAAATTACTGGTGCTGGTGGCTGCTGCATTGCTATCCAGCATTGCGGTTGCCGATGATCTGCAGCCCCCACCGTGGCGCGGCGAACCCAACACCGCTTTCGTTGAATGGCAGCGCCAACCAGGCCCAACCGGACAACTGGTCATCACCCAGGAGGCGTACCCCGACGGCGGCTTTCCACTGTTTGTGGGCGATCCCGATGGCGGCAGCGGTCCTATTCAGCCCGGCGGTAATGCCCAAATCATTGGCATCCAGCCGATCACACCAAACGGGGCAATCTATGACATCTACGTGCCCAACGTGGTCGATCCGCTACCAGTCAAGCTGTGGCACATACAAATCACCTACGAACTGCCAGCCCAAGATCCCGGCCCCGGACCCAAGGTGGAAGTGATTGACGGTGCCCCGATCATTGACCAAATTGATCCCCTGGGTCCCAGTGCCCAGCAGGTGTTCACGCCGGGTCAGCCTGGCGATCCGACGCTGGTATGGGAACTCTGGGAAGGCGTGATCTTCCCGAACCCCGACTGGGAAATCTTCCAGATCTCTGTGCCCGGCCAACTGGAACAGATCGTGATCGACACCGTCTCCATCCCCGAACCGGCCACGATGCTGACGCTGCTGATCGGAACGGGCGTCGCGGCCGTCCGCCGTCGCAACTGATCAAACGTCTACTCTGACCAGATCAATCACCCACGTGTGAATGCGCGTGGGTGGTTTCTTTGCGCCACAACCTGAGCGGTTGCTTCAGTTTCTGCGGGGAATCGCCCGATAACACAGACATGAAGCACCGTATGCTGACGGCGATGGCTATGGTTTGGCTGACCTGCGCAACCGCAGTTTTTTCTGATGCACAGCCCCCCACCGAAGATGCCCCGCCGCCTGCAACACCCGTGACTGAAAAACCAGACACCTCACCCACGAAGGCGGTGCTTAGTCGTCGCGTTGTCCGAATGTTTGATTTCGAGGAGCGTGATCAGGGCAACTATGAAGACATGCCCCGCCACTGGTACCGCATTCACCAGGAAGGCTTTCCACGTTACACCTTGGAGAACACGGCGTTCGACAACACCGTCAGTCGCTCGGGGCAGCATAGTCTGAAATTCGATCTGAACGGTGGCAGCGCCGGAGCCGTGCTGGAAACAGGCGCGTTGGCTGCGGTGCCCGGGGCAAACTACATCATCAGCGCTCAGGTGCGAACGGCCGGTTTGCGTCATGCTCGAGCCATGGTGGTGGGTTACTTCACCGATGACTACGGCCGGGTGATTGATCAAAGTATCGCGCGTACGCCGTTAATCCTGAGCAACAAAACGTGGAAGTCCGTGCGCATCGAGTTGAGTGGAAAGCACAAGCGAGCGGCATGGATCGTGCTGCAATTATTGGTGCTTCAGCCAGGGCAATTTCCAGGTGCTACCCCACCCAAAGTGGACGAGGTGTCGCTCGCGGTAACCCGGCAAGACATCACCGGACAGGCGTGGTTCGATGACGTGGCAGTGTATCAATTGCCCCGCATTCAACTGGCCACACAGACCTCAACCAATGTGATCCGTCAACCGGATGTTCCACGATTATCAGTCGAAGTACGTGATCTGACCGGCCAACAGCTTTCCGCCCAAGTGAAGGTTTACGACCACGCCGGACAACGTGTGGCACAGATGGAACGTCAACTGGGTGGCGGACAAAGCCCGAGTTGGGTGTGGCAACCGAAGCTGCCCGGTCTGGGGTGGTACTGGGCTGACCTGGAAGTGCACGCACGATCCGGGCGCGTAGGCAGGCGTTTGGTGGGCTTTGTGCATCTGCCTGAGAAACAACGGTACGGCCATCGTGAGGCAGATCGTTTTGCCATCGTCGCAGAAGACTTACCCACCGCTCAGCGTCGCGCGGATTTGCTGCCTGATTTGCTGGACCGCATCGGTTCCAAAGCCGTGACGCTCAGTGTGTGGCACCGCAATACGGTTGTCAGTCACCAACCTTCGCCCACCACACCTGACCCGTTGGTACGTAAGTTGGTAGATGAACATTATCAACTGACACTTTGCCTGCACGAGACGCCACAGGAATTGGCACTGATCGCGCGCACCGATGTGGATGATCCGTTGGCCCTGCTCGCTGAAGACACCAAGTCGTGGAAGGCACCACTGGAGAAATTACTCATACGCTACAGCAGTGATGTCAGCCGATGGCAGATCGGTAAGACTGGTTCCAGCAAAGCATTCTGGCGGGATGATCTGGCGACGCTCCAACCCAAAGTGATGAAGCTGTTTCGCCGCTACATTGCCGACCCGGCAGTGATCCTGCCGTGGTCCGCCCAGCGTGCGTTGCCGGATGAGTTGGCCAACACCAAAGCCATGACCATGCACTTGCCGACCTCCGTTCTCCCAGAGCAGATTCCCGAGTACGTGAAGACCTGGCCCGCCGGCATCAAGGAAATGACCATCGCCCTGGCTACGCTCAGCCCCGAGCGCTATAACCACGATATTCGGGCAGAAGATCTTGCCCTGCGTCTGATTCATTCATGGAAAGCGCAGCCGGATCGCATTGCGATCACCAGGCCGTGGTCCAGCGTGCAGGCGGACAATGCGGATATCCTGCCCGATCCATTGCTTTCCGTGTGGACCAATGTGACGGCACAGTTGGCTGAGCGGCGCTTTGTTCGATCCATGGATGTGGGCAAGGGCATCGAGTGTTATGTGTTGGAAGGGAACGAAGCGCAGTCGAGCAGCCTGGTGGTGTGGAATCGCGCGGCCCCACAATCGACTGCTGCACAACTCGAACTGTTTCTGGGTGAAAACCCCAAGGCCATGGACATCTGGGGCAACGCCACGGTCATTCAGGAAGTCGATGGCCGTCATCACGTGCCGCTGACGACGACGCCGCTGTTCATCCACAACATCAACGTGAAGCTGGCAAGGATGCGTGCAGCTTTCAGGCTCGTGCCCAACTTTGCCGAATCCCGTTACAAGGTGCATAAACATGAGTTGGTGTTGACCAATCCATGGTCGAAGACACTCAGCGGTCGCCTGCGCATCGATGGCCTGGAAAACTGGCGCATCAGCCCCCGCCTGGTGAACTTCACCGTGCCCGGCGATGGCACCGTGCGTGTGCCGCTTGACATCACCTTCCCTATGAGCGAGTTGGCCGGCGATAAACGACTGGTGGCGCAAATGGAATTCGATGCCGACCAGTTCTACAAAATCAAGCTTTCTGCGCCATTGGAAATCGGCCTGCGCGATATCGTCGTGCAGGCGAGTGCAGTGGTCGAAGCTGAAAAAAGTCCCAGGGGCGATGTGGTCGTTTCGATCATGGTTTCGAACAACAGCGAAAAGCCGGTGTCTTTGTTTGCTTTCGCCACCGCCGCCAAGCAACCCCGACAAGAACGGGCGCTGGCCAGCCTGCAGCCCGGCGATCACCTGATGAAAAAGTTCCGCTTCACCGACTGCGCGACCGAACTGCGGGGAACCAACGTGCGCGTGGGTCTGCGAGAAATGGAAGGCCCCGCCATGTTGAACAAAATGGTCTACGTGCCGTGACTTTCACGATCGGCGCCTCGGCTTCCTGAAGATGGCATCCAACAAACCATTGCTCACAGCCAGAATCAGCGCCATGAGTGCCGCCCACCAGAATCCCTCGATTTCAAAGCCTTCCAACAACCAACTGGCAAACAGTAACAACACCGCATTGATCACCAGCAGAAACAGGCCCAATGTCAGTATGGTGATTGGCAACGTGAGGATCACCAGGATCGGTCGCACGAATATGTTCAACAGACCGACCACCAGCGCCACGATCAGCCCCCACACAAACGAATCCACACGCACGGCCGCGAAGTATTCACCCATCAGAAAAATGATGCCTGCCAGGGCGAACCAGCGCAACAGCACCGCGCCACAGCCGCCCTGGCAACCGTTTTGCGATGACCTGTAACTGTGA